>DATEMG010000702.1:0-7876 GCA_035275805.1 Blastocatellia bacterium | reverse complement strand
TCAGCCGCCTGGCGAATTGTCAGTCCGGGTTATCTGCGCATGCTCGATATTCCTCTGCGCGGGCGCGATTTTGACGAGCGTGACACGGCGGAGAGCCAGCCCGTGACGATCATCAGCGAAGAAATGGCGCGCCGCTACTGGCCCGGCGAAGACCCGCTCGGCAAGCCGGTCACGTTGCGAAGCCTGGGCAACCGGACGTACACGATCATAGGCGTCGCTGGCGATGTCCGCAGTCTCGGGCCGGCGACCGAGCCAGGGCCGACGGTCTACGTCTCGACAGCAGTGATGGCGCGGGCCATACAATCGAGGTTAGTCGTCCGCACGCGCACTGAGCCGGCGACGCAAACAGCGGCGGTGCGCGGCGTGCTGCGCGCAATAGACGCAAACGTGCCGGTTATCGACATCCAGACCATCGAGCAACTGCTTTACGCCTCACTCGGTCCGCGTCGCTTCAATATGTTCTTGTTGGGGAGCTTCGCCGCTGTCGCGTTGTTACTGGCTTCGGTCGGGCTGTTCGGCGTGATGGCCTATCTGGTGTCGCAGCGGACGCATGAGATCGGCATTCGCCTGGCGCTCGGTGCGCGCCCGCGCGATGTTTTACGCCTGGTCATAGGGCGCGGGATGCTTCTGGCCGCGATGGGCGCGGCGGTCGGACTTGTGGCGGCCTTCGGGTTGGCGCGCTATCTGGAAACGCTGCTCTTCCAGATCAAGCCGCACGACGGGCTGGCCTTCATGGCGGCGCCGGCGCTGCTGCTCGGCGTGGCGCTGCTGGCTTGTTACCTGCCGGCGCGACGGGCAATGAAGGTCGATCCACTGGTGGCGCTTAGGCATGACTAGCTCAACATGGGCGAGATTTCTAAGAATTCGCCCAATTTGATCGTATCCTTCCAAGTCCGCAAATAATTTGATTTCAACCGATAATGCTGCTTTCTTCATTGGCAGGGCAAGACAAAGGCTGGGGGAGATCAAACCAGTGATCTCCCCGATCAGGAATCAAAAAGGAATCCATCTACTACTATGAACCGCGCAGCCAGGTGAGTATGCAAAACTGGCAGCATCATCAAAGATGGCGCAGCGCCATTTTTGATGTCAATTTATTGCTGCGCACTGGAGGCCGCCTGCGTACGCAATATGGCGGCGGCCCCTCTCTTCGTCGATGATTGTCCAGGTTTGGGATCGGGCGGCTTTGGAGCCAAGGCGGACCTTTGACCAGAGACTCGCTGTTTATTCCGAACAATGCTTAAAGCCCTGCGCAAGCGTGGCAATTCGAAGAACTCTTTAAACGCCGACAGGAAGACAAAACAGTCGCCTGGCAGCGCCTGCCCCCAAGTCGAGCATAACTTCGCATAGAGTCGCGGGAGAAGAGCCGCCGCTTTGCGGGCCGTCATAACCTCCCAAACCCGCGTTTGTTCACACGAGTTAAGCATGTGAATTGGATGTGAGGGTTGATTTGCGCCGTACATCGCCCAGGCCAGATACCTCAGCTTCTTCTCGGACGCCGTGACGATCTCCTCGATAAGCTTATAGGCGGTCGCCGTGAGCGGCGCCGACAACAGCCGTTCGCGTTGATTACTTGCTGCCGCATTGAGAGCGATGAAATGTTTAACTGAAATCTCGCCGGTCTGGCGCGCCTCGTACGCCTGCTTCATCAACTCGCCGATCGCCCTCGTATCAGTCGCGCGGCGAATCCTTGCATAAAAACCGCGGTACGAACGGTTATTGCGCATCGCGGTCAGGTGGTAATCGCCGAAGCAGTCTTCGAGGATCCCTTCAAGCGCGTCGCAGGTAAGGCGTTGGAGTTCGAGATTGGCCCGGGAGAAGAATCTGCCGCCCTCCGCGGTCCTCCCTGTTACAGGGAAGAGAACGTCGAGATGCGCGGTGACCTCGTTCCAGATCTCCTCCATTTCGACCCCGGACGCATAAGCGCGGAGCAAGTAGCCGGCGAGAAAGTGCGCCTGTTCCGGCAGATCATCGGCCGCAAACTCATGATCCACGCGGCCACAAGCGAAAGTGCGCTCATGCGCGGACATACGGACGATCGCGCCTCCCTCGTCGTATTGATCCAAGGCTTCGACGTGCGCGAACGCGTCATCGAGTTCATCGATAGTTGCGCCGTTAGCTTCGAGGTCATTCAACCACTCCGTCCATTCATCATGTGCAAAGCCCGCGCTTTTCCGGCGACCGCGAATCATCCGATTGACTGCGACCACTTCCAGATCGAAGAGCGACCGCGGCTTCGATTCCGCGGACAGCGCATAGACCACTTCGGAGTCGCTCTCCACTTCCTCCGCGACCGGATTGAGGCTGGCGAGACTCATGGCGATGAGCGCCATCTCCTTGAGTACGGCACCCGCGCCGCGCTCGGCGATTTCGCCGTAATAATAAGAAGCCGCGACCTGCCGGTAACGGGCGTCACACCCCTCACAGATCGCATTGAGGCAGCGCATGAATTCGGCGGCGTCTTCCGGATCGCCGAGCTTCTTGAGCGCATGGGCGAGTGTCGCGATGCGAGATTCTTCATCCTGCTGGCTGGTCGGAGTCGAATCGCCTTCTACTGAGTAAATCACCTCTCCGGCGACCGCACAGCGCTCGAAGTCAATTCGCGCCAGGCCGAGACCTGCGATATGCTCAGCCATGTCGTTGAAAGGCGATCCGAAGTTTTGCGGGAGGAAAATGCTGTGATTTGAACGATGAGTGTTATCGGTTCTGTGTGACATATGTTATTCTCCTTTTAGTGTAAATATAGTTTTGAGCGTGCCTGCGCTTTGCCTGGCCACGCTCATTTTTTTATTCACAGCAAAAATCTATTACTCACAAAAAAGACCAGGTGGGGAAACGTGTGACTTGCTGGAAATCAAAAGCCAGGCATCCAGGCCGACCGCGGATCGCGTTTACGAGAGCGCTACTGGCCGCGAAGTGGCCGGATTCGGTGATGTCGGCCCAATTAGCCAACTAACACATATGGCCTCGCTTTCTCGGATGATTGGCGATGGTTGGCCTTGGCGGATGCGAGCGGGAATCCGCTTTTATGGGATACCGGGACGTGGCAGGTTGCGTATCAAGCCAATATCGCGCCAGCGCAACTTATCAGCGTCGGTCTCTCGCCTGATGACGAGTGGCTGGTAACCGGCGAAGACCAGGGGATGGCGCCATTGTGGAGCGCCAGAACGCTGCGCCAGGTCGCGGAATTGAGGCGTCACAAGGCGCGCGTCAAATCGGTCGCCTTCTCGTCTGATGGCAAAGAGGTCGTCTCGGCGGGCTACGGCAAGACGGCCTGTTTGTGGGATTCCGGCAGGCGTAAATTGATCACGCGCATCGGCACGCACACATTGCACGCGCTTTCAGTCGCTTTCTCGCCGGACGGCAAACAGATCGTTTCCGGCGAACGCGATCATTCAGTGCGGCTCTACACGCGGACGCATGTTGTGGGGTTGGCGTTTGGATCATTGAATGGTTGCGACCCTTGGTAGGACCGTTCTGGCCTCTTTGACCGTTGAAGACTTGCCCATCTTAGCGGCGCGCTCGTCCACGATCTTCAAAAGGTGGCTGGCGAAGATGATGATCTCGGCCGCTTCGGCGGCGTCGAGCACCACTTGGAGATGAGATCGGGGAGTCTTATAGGCGCCGATCAGCCCCGCGAACATTTCGGAGATGGCCAGTTGTTCTATATCCCTAGCCGTGTCGTCGCGCAGCGGCCCGGTCTTCGGGTCGAAGGCTTTGCGCATGAGCTCCGCGCCGATGTCGGTGGGCGAGAAGCGGCCGGCGTTGCGCACGGCGACCTCGACCTCGCGCAGCGCCTGGAAGACCGCCGTGTCGTATTCGGCGTTCTGGAATGCTAACTCCACTTTCTTGCCGATGAGCGGGTGCAGTAGATATTTGGGCAGCATTGTGGATGCGCGGTAGGCGTTGAGGTCCTCACGACTCCGAATGGTCTTTCCCTTGTCGGTGATGAAGAACCATCCGGCCTTGGTTGGCATTTCGGCGATCAGTACCTCGCGTTCCAGGTAGCCCCAGCCGGTCATCAGCGCTTTGAGCAGCCGTTCCTGGTAGCTGGGAGGGTATTCTTGCACTGTGCGCCGCATGGCGAAATCATTGCGGTTGAGCTGGAGATGCTCAATCGAGTTCAAACTCTCCATGATCACCGCCGCCACATCTTCCAAATCTAGTTTCAACAATTCTTCCGGGTCGGGAATGACCGAACAAATGGTCTTGTGTACGCTCATATAAAAACCCCACGGTACATAATCCCACACACACGGACGGCCTCATCTGGCAGTGATGGGCGAGAGTCCTGCTTATGACATTATTGTGTCGGGACGTCATTCTACCATTGCTCTCCCTTGTCTTTCTTAACTCTACCGACGATGACGGCCGCAAGAACAGTGCCAGCGACTTCCAATGCTCATTATTCCTGTCCGTAGTAAAAACTCCGTCTCTCTTTATTTTTACATACTTGCAGACATCCAGTGTCAACAGTTAACTCTCCGTTATTAACGATCCCTCTCCGCTAGGATCAATCGGAGTTTAGGCTGAGTTCGATGCGGCGGAATATGAGAACATCAACGCCGCACTGCTGTTCAGAGATTCGGTCGAGCGGCTCTTCCCGCACTTGTTGTGATTGTTGTGAGTGAAACGATAGCGCGCATCTGCTCGCCTACCCTCCGGCGTTTTTTCCTGCTCAAGCGCCGCCTCCGTAATCAGTCGCGTTCTCACTCTCCGCTCCGTCATCGCGCATCACGCGGTCGCCGAGCACGTCTTCGATGTAGAGCATCTTGACCAAAATCATCACCGCCGCCGTGAGCGGCGTAGCGAGCATGACGCCGATGAGGCCGAACGCCGAGCCCAGCAGCAATTGGGACGTGATCGTCAACACCGGCGGCAATTCGACGCTCCGGCGCTCAACCAGCGGCGTCAGCACGTAGCCGTCAACCGTTTGCACCGCGAGGTAGAGCAGCGCGACATACAAGGCTTGTTGCGGGGATTGCAGAAGACCGATCAGCACGGCGGGTATAGCCGCGACCAAGGGGCCGAAGTTCGGGATGAAGTTCAGCAGCCCCGCGAGCAGACCTAGCGTCAAAGCGAGAGGCACGCCCAGGAGCCACAATCCGACGGCCGTCGTTCCGCCATTGATAAGCATCAAGCCTAAGCGGCCGCCGAGCCAGCGCCATAACGCGTTGTCAATGGCTCTCATGACTTCTCCGGCTCGCTCTCGATACCGGAAAGGCAGCAGATGTTTAATGCCTCTCGAATAAAGATCAGGCTGGAAGGCGAGGTAAAGGCCAGTGATGGCGACCACCAGGATGTTTATGACCGCGCCGACCGTAGTCGAGGCCACCCCCGTCAGGCGCGATATGACGTTACCGCTGCGTCTAGCGAGCAATTCGCCCAGGCTGGGCAGACTATCAATTGCCCGGCGCACCCACTCGAACTGGCCGACGTAGCGGAGCAGGTTCTCGACGGCCAGCGGAAGCTTACGCCACAGTTCGCCCAGTTGCGACCCGATGCGCCCGGTAATCAACCATGCTCCGGCGGCGATGAAAGCGACGATCACAAGTATGACGATCGCCAGCGACGCCCCGCGCCCGATGCCCGTTTTTCGCCTCAAAAACCGGCTGAAGCCGCGCAGCAGAATCGAGACCAGTACGCCTGCGAAGACGAGCATCAACAAATCCGCCGCGTACCATACAAACAACAGCCCGAGCAGGACGCCTGCGGAGACGAGGGCGGCTATGAGCGCGCGCCGCGCGAACGACAGGGGCGCGCCCTCCCGTCTTACGTCATAATCCGAGTCGCTTTCTGTCGGCATCACGCCTGATCCTCAATCCGGCGCGACTAGGCGCGGCGGAGATTGCCTGCGGAGCGCGTCTTTCTCATTTACATTTGAATAATCCTGCGTAGTTAGACTGTAGCAAGCCCCGTGCTCATATTGCGGCGGCGCAAAAAAAGGGGAGAAGTCCCGTGAGCCTCTCCCCCATCAACTGCGGACCGTGCGCTTACGCGCGCGGCGATTACGCCGACCCAAGATCAGAAGGTGAATGTGGCTCCTAACTGAATGATGCGACGTCCACTCTTGAAGGCCGGGACGAAATTGGTCGAACTAATGTCCACCCCACCAGGCACGAACAAATTGGCATGATTGAAGACATTGTAAAATTCTCCGCGAATCTGAAAGCTGGTCTCCTCACTGATGCGGAAGCGCTTGTAAAGGCCGAAATCGACACTCCAGAAACCCGGTCCGCGGAAGAAATTGCGCCCGACCGTATTGGCCGGGAATGGTGGGAAGACTGTGGTAGTCGGAGCCACAGCGAAGTTCCCCGCATCGATGAAATTGAACCGGTTGGTGTTAATCGGATCCGGGAATGAACTACCAGAACCGTTGCGGATGGCGCCCAGGTCGACTCCCGGGGCGATAAGCGCGCGCGGGCAAGGCGTTTCGGGCGTTAGCGCGCCGGCGCAATCAAATACTGTGAACGGGAAGCCCGTAAAGGCCTGGAAGATTCCGGTCGCCGACCAGCCGCCGAGAAGCCACCTGCGCCAGCCACCGTTGCCGCCGCAACAACCGCCGTCGAACCAATGATATGGGACTTCCCAAATGACGCTGCCGATGAAGCGATGTCTCACGTCGAAATCGGATGGGCCGTAATCGTTGTTCGGGTTAAAGGGCGAGAGCAAATTCGGCGTGAAGCTGCCGCCGAAGAGGCCGAAGTTGTTGCCGAAGAAGGAGCTCACATTGTCGAGAGCCTTCGCGAACCGGTAGCGCGCCGTGAACGACAATCCGATGGTTCGCCATGTGCTATTGGCCAAGTCGGCGATGAACGCGTTGTAATTGGACCTGCCATTACTATTCAAGAAAAAGACGGGGCCGAGCGTCGGGTTGAGCCGAGCCGTCGGGCCGCCGACGCCTAGGAAGGCCAACGCCGAACCTGGCCGGTTGATGTTGGAAAGGGTGAAGAGATCGTGCCCGTGCGCGCCCGCATACTGCAAGGACGCGACCGTGTTCCGGGCGATTTCGCGGTCGAGCGTCAAAGTCCAGAAAGTAATTCTTGGGGCATCAATGTCCCTATCAATGCCGCGCGCCAAAAAGTTAGGCGCCGCTGTGCCAGGCACGGCCAGCGGTCCGAAATTGCTCGGAACCGTCGAGCCAGGATTGACCAGTGGGATCAATGGGATGGTCGCTCCGGTGGGGGAAGGCGTCCCTGCCACCAGCGAGGGAATTGCGAAATCGAATCTGTTCTGGAAGAACGGCGAGGTCGCGTAGAAAAGGCGCTCGTAGGTGAGGCCAAAACTGCCGCGTAGAGTCGTACTTCGCCTGACGCCTCCGCAACAGCCGGCGCCGCCGCCAGTGAAGTCCCAGGCAAAGCCGATGCGCGGCGCGACGTTGTTGGTATCTCGTCTGAAGAACGTGCTATCGACGCCAACACTGCTGCTAGTTAAGGAAGCGCCAGTAAAAGCGCCCGGCGGCGCCAACGCCCCGTTCTGCACCTGAATGGCGGGGGTGGCTCCCGGACCGGGGAAGAAATTGAAGAAGATCTGATCATTGCGGGAGCGCGGCCTGTCGAAGAAATCGTAACGCAGCCCCAGGAGCAGGTTGAAGTTCGGAGTAATGCGCCAGTTGAAGCTGCCGTACAATGAGAAGTCGTGATTGCTTAAACTCCGGTTGAAATCCGGCGAGACGGGCGGCGTCGTTATGGCGCCGCCGGCCGGGACGCCGAGCGGATTAATCGCCACCGTGAACGACTCGGCCGTGCCGGTGACCAGGCTGTCCAGCGCCGTCGGCACGTCCGGGCCGAGCGTGAATAGCCCGGACTGGAACGAGAAGATGTTCCGGTTGTCCTGGAAGTAATAGTAGCTCCCTCCGAACTGGAGCTGATGACCG
>DATEMG010000701.1:0-6179 GCA_035275805.1 Blastocatellia bacterium | reverse complement strand
GAACAACTGGGCCAATTTCGCCAAACGCCCGCCGGCCGACAAGAACAAAGACGCGATGGCGCGGGCGTTCGTCTATTACAGCGTCGTCGAGACCGAGACTCATTACTTCATCAACTACTGCGCCTTTCACGCGCAAGATCGAGAGCCGCGCTGCTCGGACGTCGAATGCCATGAGAACGACCTGGAAGGCGGACTGCACGTCGTCAAAAAAGGGCCTGAGAATTCTGGGATGGGGACGCTGTGGATGATGATGTATCTGGCGCACGACAACTGGTTCACCTATCTGACGCCCGCCGGACGCGCCGCCGGAATCAAGCGTGGGGGCAAGCCGCCGCACGAAACTCCGCAGAAGGCGCATCATTACAACGCCGAATTCATTTACGACGTAGTCTGGCGCGGCGTCACGCCCAACGGAAAAATCTTCGCGCCGCGCAATCAGGACATCCCTGAAGACCCGGCGGCCCCGCGAGGCGCTGTCTTTCGCCCGACGGTCTGGTCTGAGCCGTGGGGGCATGGGATGTACGGATGGCCTGGGCCAGACGCGAAATCGCCTTACGACCGTTATCGATGGTCGAACTTCACGTGGAAAGATGGATTCGTCGGCGGCGACGGCGTGATCTACTATCCGGCCACGACCGCAGGCGTCCCCGATTTTCGCAAAGAGGTCGATGTCGCGCCTTACGCGCTGATCGACCTGTTCGAGCCGAACGGATTGTGGGATCGGCGCGAGCAGATCGATTGGAAGATGGACGGGTGCGGAGGCAAACAAGGCGCGCCCAATTGCATGTGGGGGTATTTCGGCGCCTTTCGCGGCCAACGTTGGGGAGTGGACAAAGCCAACGCCCCGTGGAGGTGGGATCACATAGACGACAACCTCCCGCCCGGGATACAGGCTTTCGACCCGCTGCGACTCGTCGAAGAATTCAACAACCTGAGCGCGGTTTCCGCCGAACAACTCAGCCGGAAATATACAAACAACGCATATCTCGGTTTGCCGGCGGGAACGCGCCCGAACCGCGCGGCCCCGGTCGCGGAGATAGCGGCCAAAGTCGTCGTCGTAAAGCCCAATGAGCCGTTCGCGCTCGACGGCGGGCGTTCGCGCACCTCAGACCTGGACGGCCGGGGACACTTGCTGTTTCGGTGGGAATCGCAGGCCGAAGGTTTCGGCGAACCGGTTATCGGCGAGAGATGGATTCGCAGAACGCTGGCGCGCGAGGGCGCATATTCGATCAAGCTGACCGTCAACGACGGCGATCATTCGACCGACGCCGAGGCGACGGTGATCGTCAGGGCCGACAAACTCTTCTTCGACGATTTCAATACAGTGACTCCGCCGTCCGCATGGCGCTTCCTCGGCCAGACCTGGCTTTGGCGCGACGGGATGCTGTCAATGCGAAGACCCGGCGGCGCGTTGAACGCAGCCGTCGTCGCCGACAGAATTTACCCGGCCAACATGACCGTCGAGACCCTGATGCGGTTGGATCTGCTTTACGAAGAAGCCCGCGAGCCGTTCGGCGTCGGTATCGGGTACCGGAGTCCAGCCGACGGGAATTCAGCCGTTATCTTCGGATTCACCGGCACGCGCCGGGCCGACTCTGCCAAAGACGCGTCAAGAAAACATCTGACCGAGGTCGCATTCTATGACGTCAGCGAGCAGAGGCGCGTCAAACTCGGCGACGTGGTTATGACGTATCAGGCCGGCGGCTCCAGCCAAAGTGGATACAAACTGGGAGAGTGGTATCACGTCAAACTCACGGTCGAGGGCGGCGAAAAACTTAAGGCGAAGATCTGGCCACGCGGGTCTAGCGAACCTGGATGGATGTACGAGGCGACCTTGCCGCAACGCAAGAGCGGTCTCGCCGCGCCCATGGTGGCCGCCGGCGTCGGCGCTAGCGGCGCGGCGAGCTACGCTTACCTGCTCGCCACCAACCCATAATTATTAACGCCGGTATTTGAGACATTTGTGGTCGAAGCCTCTTGATATTCTTCAAGGTCTATCGGATTATGCTTTTTGCAATTGACGATCTCAATACGGACTTATTCACACCTCCCGACAACTACGCCTTGAATGCCTTCCTTGATTGATTAACAACTGTGAGCATTAATAATTCGATTTATTTGTCATGCCCGAGGCGAGAATTTTGATTATTGAAGATGAGGAAATAGTGCGTGAGGGGCTGAGCTTGCTTGTGGGCCATCAGCCGGGGTTTCGAGTAGTAGGTTTGGCTTCGACGATTAAAGACGCCCTCTCCATAGCCGAGCGGGAACAGCCAGACGTGGCGCTTCTCGACATCAAACTCGGCAATGAAGACGGCATTGACTGCTTGCCCCGAATGCATACCGTTTCGCCAAAAACACGCGTGCTCATTCTTACCGGCCTGAGCGACATAGAGACTCATTACGCCGCCGTCAGCCAGGGCGCAATGGGAATCGTGCGCAAAATAGAAGGCCCGGAGACTCTGGTGAACGCCATTCGGAAAGTGCTGGTCGGAGAAGTCTGGCTTAATAGCGAACTGATGACGAAGGTCGTCAACGACTTCAGGAAGGCCCGCGCAAACGCCTCGATGGAAACGCCGGGCGAAGAGGGCGTCAAAACCGGCGTGGCGCCCGCTTTGGAACGGCGACCGCCCGCCCCCAAGCGCGATCAATACGAAGAGGTGAAGATAGCCAGATTGACCGGCCGTGAACGAGAGGTGATCGAACTGATCGGCCAGGGGATGCGCAACCAACAGATCGCCGATAAACTCTGCATCAGCGTCATCACAGTTCGCCATCACCTGACATCGATCTTCAGCAAGCTGGAGGTCGGCGACCGATTTGAGTTGGCGATCTATTCATTTCGCCACGGCCTGGCGAAGCCGCCCATATGAAGTCGAGTGTGAGAGAAATCCCTAGTCGCGGAGCGACGATTAAACCTAGGCCGGCGTTTTAACGCCGGCTGAGGGGGTGAATGATTATTCAGTCGCGGAGCGACGGTTGATATTGTTGTGAGTTCGTCGCTAGGTTCAATCGTCGCTCCGCGACTAGGGATTTCTCTCACACTCGACACCGGCGTTAAAACGCCGGCCTAGGTTCAACCGTCGCTCCGCGACGAAGAATAAATCCTGATCTGATAACCGCACTAGGCGCCTTAATAGTTACCTGGTAAAAATCTTGACTTCCTTGGCAGCCATATTGCAGGGGATCGCGCCATTGTTGACCGTCACGCTATCGCTGCCCATGCGGTTATGCAGCGCGGTTCCGTTCGGCAGGTTGCTCAGGTTTGGCACGTTGACGTTCTGCGGCCCCCAACTATTGTTGATGCATACCACAGCCTCATCGCCGTTCTTTGATCGCTGGAAAGCATAAAAACTGTCGTTGACCCACTTCTCCTCCTGCCAGCCGTCTTGAAGCGCCGGATGCGCCCGCTTTGCGGCGTTGAGTTGCTGAATGTAGGAGTACAGCGGATTGGCTGTGTTGAAGCTGTCGAACAGGTCTTCCCGATTGAATGGATCATTACAGCCGGTGAAGCCTTGCTCTGTGCCGTAATACACAACCGGGACGCCGCGAATAGTAAAGGCGAAACCGAGCGCCGCTTTAAGCTGCGGCCACTTATCCCAGTTGGCGCCGGGTCGGCCGGTGGCGTCGCATAAAAAGCGATGCACGTCATGGTTATCTACAAACACGCCATTGGTAAATTTATTTTTGTAGCGCCAGTCGTCCCGGAAGCGGTTGTTGATTTGCCACATCGACTGATCTTTAGCGAAGACATTATTGATTGTAAAATAGAGGGGAAAGTCCAACGTCGCATCCAGGTAGTTCGTATAATCAGCGACGTAGCCCGGGTCGCCGCTGAAAACTTCGCCGAGAGTGAAGGTGTTGGCCGCCGCATCGAAGTCGCGCCAAAACCATTTTGGAACGTGCTTGACCGTATCGACGCGCAGGCCGTCTATGCCGGTCTGCGTTCGCAGCCAGGAGATCCAGTTCTTTAACTCTCCCGCGGTAGCCGGGTTCTCTTGATTGAGATCGTCCAGCCCCGCCACATCACCGTTTTCGACCCACCACTGATCGTTGTAGTTTTGCACATCTCCATTGTGATGATACCAATCGAACCTGTCGAAAGGCGGCGCGGCGAAGCCGTTGAACGGCTGGAAATCGCCAGTATGGTTGGCCACCACGTCGAGCATCACATAAATGCCCTTCGCATGAGCCGTATTGACCAGCTCAACGAGCTTGCTCATGCCGCCGAGGTGGCCGTCGATGCCATAGAAATCATAAGTCCAGTAGCCATGATAGGCGTTTACATGACGCTGCATTTGCACAGGCGTGATCCATATCGCGGTGAATCCCATCCCCTTGATATAGTCCAATTTGTTAATCACGCCCTGGAAATCTCCGCCGTGCCACTTGCGAGGATCGTTGCGGTCGGCGTTGAAGGCGCCGTAGTTATCATTGGCGGTGTTTCCGTTGGAGAAACGGTCGGTAAGAAGGAAGTATATTGATTGTTGACTCCAGCTTGTCGCATCGAGCGCGCCGGCCGGAGGTGGAATGACCAGGCCGAGCGCAATCAAGCACAGGATGATTAATCTCGGCGCATAGCGGCTTAGTTTCTCCATAATTGATCAATATCCAATTGTGGTCTGAAAAGGGTTGGTATTCCCGCAGTGTTTTCCCATGCTTGGTCAGGTTGAAGTAACAGGGTGAGGCGCGAGCAGAAAGGCAAGATCTTGCCTATCTACTCGCGCCCGTGGCGCCGGCGCCGATGTGCGAGTAAACAACTCGCGCCATACCTGTACACCTCAAAACCATTACCCAGGCGCTTATTGAGGAAGCGAAGTATTGAAGAAGCGGATTACTGAAGGAGCGATTACTGAAGAAGTGATCTACTGAAGAAGTGAACATTCAAATAACTTTGTCATTATTGATCGGCGGCCACTTTGTTAGTTGACAATGACAGGCGCGACCTTACCACATGGCAAGAATAACCGTCAACATTTTAGACATTTTAGCGCGCTATTCAGCCCTTATCGACGATCTCCTGGACTCTGCCTACTTCGCCGGATTCAAGACGCACCTTGATGCCGTGGGGATGATGAGCGGAACTTGTCAGTATATCCTTCACGATTCCCAGCGTTCTTTTTCCGGTGCGTTGATCCTGCTTCTGGACGATGTATACCTCAAGCCCCGGTTTTATGTCTTTTCGGTTTTGGCCATTCATTTTTCGTCACTCCTGCGGTCATGTAGGCGCCGAATAAATTCGGCGCCTACTTAGCTATTTTCATTGGCTACCATCAGCGCGCCACTCTCAAGCCATTCCGCGAGGACGTCTTGCGCGTGGCTCGCCCTCGCCGGCGCGAGTCTCGACAACAGGTTTCTGATCTCCACCGCGCGCTTTGTTTCATAGAGGACGAGGAAATCGGATTTGTCGAGGTTGGTGATCGAAATCCCCGACGCTCCGGGGCTGAAGAGCAGATAGACCTTCTTCCGCTCGTCAATCTCCGGCAGCGGCGGCAGCCTTGGCGCGTCGTCGCAGAGCGCCATCGCGGGCATCAGGCTCAGTTCGAACAGGTACTGCTCGACGTCTTGAATCGCGGCGATGACGTTCGCTTGAAAACTGGCCACGTCGTAACCGGGGGCTAGTTTGACGCGCGCCCGGTCGCTTATAGTCGCCGGCAAATCGCCGGCGAGTGTCCATTCCCTCGCCAGCGCCCTTCGACATCCGGCGATGGCGGCCTCGAGCCGCACGACATCCGCGATCTGCGGCGCATTCCAGGCTCTGCTCCGATACCCGTCGAGTAAAAACTCCGCGAAGGCAAGCCCCATTGAACCGCGCTCAGTTACCGAGTCGTGAAAAAACCGGCTCGAAAAGAAGCCTTCGAGCGAAGCCAGCGACCGGGTCTCGGCCAGAATGATAGTGGTCGAGACTTTGAACTCCTCGACCAGCGTCCTAAGAGTCCTTCTTCTTCTGAGCGCGTCATGACGCCAGGCTCTGCGATCGACGCCGAGCAACTGACTCCGCTCCATCTCTGTCAGCTGGAGTTCGGCCAACGCCCGGTCCGGGGCGGCGTAAACCTCTTCAACAAACTCCTCGTCGAAGAGCATCCGAACCATGAGCTTTTGAAGCGTGTGATTACTCATTCCGTATTCTCTATCGCGTCCCAGGCGCGCACGGATCAGCGCCGCGAGCGGTACTGATCCGT
>DATEMG010000700.1:0-3854 GCA_035275805.1 Blastocatellia bacterium | reverse complement strand
GCCGGCGAGATGGGGGAAAGGTTCGCCGACAAATCGCACCCTTACTCGGAAGACCTCGACCTGTTCGGCGAAGGATCGCTGTTCGAACTGCTTTCAACGGCGCGGACGAAGGCCGGCGAGGAGAGGCTGGCGTCGTGGTTGCTGGCGCCGGCGCCGATCCCGGAAATTCTGGCGCGCCAGCAAGGCGTCGAGGAACTTCGGCCGCGCCTCGATTTGCGCGAAGACGTGGCGCTGCTCGGCGACGAGGTCAATGCGGGCGCGCATCCGGAAGAACTCACGGCATGGGCCGCTCGGGAGCCGGTTTTCACCGCGTGGCAGACGCGATGGTTGCGACTGGCGGCGCTGCTGATAGGACTCTTCTCGGCCGCCGCGGTCGTGATGTGGCTCGGGTTCGGATACCGGAAAACAGCGATGGTCGCGCTGATGGTTGAGGCGACCTTTCTTTTTCTCTACCGCGCGCAGATCGTACGGGTGATAGCCGAGGTCGAGCGGCCCGGGCGCGAACTGTCGCTGCTGGCCGAAATCCTCGGCCGGTTGGAGCAGGAGCGATTCGCGTCGCCGATGTTGGCAAGACTCCGCAGCGAACTCGACACGGACGGAAAGCCGCCGTCGCTGCAGATCGCGTGGCTCAGCCGCCTGATTCAGATTCTCGATTCGCTTAAGAATCAGTTCTTCGCGCCGATTGCCTTTGTGTTGCTCATCCCCACGCAACTCGCGCTGGCGATCGAGGGATGGCGCCGGCATGCGGGCGCGAAAATTCCGCAATGGCTCGACGCGGTCGCCGAGATCGAGGCGCTCTCGTCGCTCGCCAGTTACGCTTATGAACATCCCCGCGACCCGTTTCCGAGATTGGTCGAAGGCGAGGTCCTCTTCGAGGGCGAATCGTTGGGCCATCCGCTGATTGCGGAGTCTCGCTCGGTGCGGAACGATGTGCGTTTAGGCGCCGAGCCCTGCGCGCTGATCGTCAGCGGGTCGAACATGTCGGGCAAGAGCACACTGATGAGAACCGTCGGGGCGAATGTCGTTTTGGCGATGGCCGGCGCGCCGGTGAGGGCAAGGCGCTTGCGCCTGTCGCCGCTCGCCGTCGGCGCTTCGATTCACATCCTTGACTCGCTCCAAACGGGCGCGTCGCGCTTTTACGCCGAGATCACGCGGCTGCGCCAGATCGTCGAATTGACAAACGGCGATCTTCCGCTGCTCTTCCTGCTCGATGAGATTCTGAGCGGCACCAATTCGCACGACCGGCTCATCGGCGCCGAAGCCGTCGTCCGTGGGCTGGTCGAACGCGGCGCCATCGGCCTCGTCACCACGCACGACCTGGCGCTGACGCGGATCGCCGAGTCTCTGAACGGGCGCGGCGCCAACGTCCATTTCGAGGATCATTTGGAAAACGGGCGGATGGTCTTCGATTACAGAATGCAACCCGGCGTCGTCCGACGCAGCAACGCGCTGGAACTTATGCGAAGCGTCGGGCTTGAGGTTTGAAGGGGTGAAGGATGGACAGCGACTGGGGGACGGGGCGACTGGGGGAAGGGGCGATGACGATGTCGATACCGTCGCCCCGTCGCCCCGTCGCCCCGTCCCCCCGTCGCCTTTCTTCCCAATCAGGTGTTATTGAAAACTATCAAGAGCCACCTGTTCGTCTTCGTAAATCTCGAAGACGGTCAGCAGCTTAGTGATCATGAGCAGGTCTTTGATCTTCTTCGGGAGGTTGAGTAGTTTCAGCCGGCCTCCTGCGTTCTTTGTAGTCGTGTAGCGCGAGACCAGTTCGCCTATGCCCGAGCTATCGACGTAGCTGACTCCGCCGAGGTTGAGGACGATTTTGTTCCGGCCCGAATCGAGCAGATTGCCGACGGCGTCGCGCAATTGCACGCTGCCATCTCCTATAGTGATCTTGCCGAACATTTCCAGAATGACTACATCGCCTACAGAGCGTTCTCTAATTTCCAACTGCATCGCGTTTGTGTTCTCCTTCGCTCACGTCGTGTGACGGCTGCTTTGGCGCGCGGCGTTTGGACATCGAGACGATCATGCCGCCTTCGGGGTGGCGGGCATATTCGACGCTGTCCATGAAAGTTCGCATATAGAGGATGCCGCGGCCGGCCGGGTTGAGCAGGTTGTTTGGGTCGAGCGGGTCGGGGAGAGTCGCAGGGTCGAATCCTTCTCCGTAATCGCGCACCGTCACGCGCAGCGCGTCGACGCCTATTGTGTAGCGGATGTCCACGCTCTTCTGTTGATCGTATTTGTTGCCGTGTTCGACCGCGTTGGCGACCGATTCGCGCACGGCCATGTTGATCCAGTAGGCCGATTCCTCATCGAAGCCGATCATACTCGTGATGTTGTCCGTAAGAGTCGTGACCAGGTCGATGTATTCAAGCTGACTGGCGATGGTCAATTCGACCACATTTTCGGCTAGCATCATAAGCCGGGAATTCCTTTTTGGGCTAAATTTGATCCGCCAATTCGATCTGTTAAGATGCTCGCGAGTCTGTAGACTTCGACGATTACGATCAAGCGCGGCCCTGTGTAACATAGCGTAAAAAGCGCTGTCAAGACGGGCGTTCCGCGAGACGATTCAGATGGTTGGCGTCATGCGCTACGCCGCGTACATCGCAAAAGTTCCAAAGCAAATAATAATTCAGATGTCCGAACCGAAAAATTCATCCGCGAGCATAGTCCGGATTGCGCCCGTCGCAAGGTTGCGCGGAGATTTCCAATTGCCTGGAGACAAATCCATCTCGCACCGCAGCGCGATGTTCGCCGCCATCGGCGAAGGCGTTTCGAGATTGAGCAATTACTCATCGGCGCGCGATTGCCAGAGCACGCTCGATTGCCTCGAAGCCTTGGGGGTAAAGGTCAGACGCGAATCTGAATTAATTGTGATTGAAGGGAGGGGGCTTGACGGATTGCTCGAAGCGACGCGCGCCCTGGACGTGGGCAACTCGGGCTCGACGATTAGGATGCTGTCGGGCATTCTCGCCGGGCAGAATTTCACGACCGAGATTACGGGCGACGAAAGCATTCGTCGCCGTCCGATGAAGCGCGTCATTGACCCGCTCACCCTGATGGGCGCGCGGATCGAAGCTCGCGAAGGGGGTGTCGCGCCGTTGAAGATTCACGGGGGCGGTCTGAAAGCGATTGAATACGAGCCGCCGGTAGCGAGCGCACAGGTCAAATCGTGCGCGCTGCTGGCCGGGTTGTTCGCAGACGGGGTCACGACGGTGATCGAAAAGACGCCGACCCGCAATCACACCGAGGTGATGATGCGCGAATGCGGCGCGGCGATCGAGGTCACGAAGACCGAAGCCGGCGATAGAATCTCGGTCGCGGGGCGGAAACCGCTCGGCGCGCTCGGGCGCTACACCGTCGCGGGCGACCTCTCGTCGGCGTCGTTCTTCATCGTCGCGGCGCTGCTCGTCCCCGACGCCGAATTGCGCCTGCGCCACATAGGAATCAACCCATCGCGCACCGCGCTGATCGACGCGCTGAGAACTATCGGCGCGCGCGTCGAGATTGAAAACCCGCGCGTCGCGCACGGCGAGCCGGTGGCCGACATCCTCGTCCGGTCGTCAGATCTGAAAGGCGACCTGGAACTCTCCGGCTCGATCATCGCCAACCTGATCGACGAGATTCCGATCCTGTCGATCGCCGGCGCGCGTCTGGACGGGACGCTTACAATTCGCGACGCGCGGGAGTTGCGCGTCAAAGAGAGCGACCGGATACGCTCCATCGTAGATAACCTGCGCCGGATGGGGGTTGAGGTTGAAGAGTTCGACGACGGGTTGCGCTTGAATGGCAAACAGCGATTGCGAGGAACTTCCGTAGACTCATTCGACGACCACCGCGTCGCGATG
>DATEMG010000699.1:0-3893 GCA_035275805.1 Blastocatellia bacterium | reverse complement strand
CGCTCGCTACCGCTCGCGGTACTGATCCGTACTGACATCTCAGTATTGGTACATTGATTTGCAATCCGCCCTAACTTACGTCAGTTTGCAAAGATAACGCGGAGATCCGTTAAGCAGCGTCGTGGAAAATCACTCCTAAGCAATAGCGCTCGCCTGATCGGATACGGCTGACGCCGTGGCGCATGTTCACGCGATGATCGCCGCGGGCGCCGCGTACGGGCCGGTGGCGATTTGGGAAGATGATGAATTGGCCTCGTTCGATGGCGATGGCTTCGCCGCGAGTCTGGGCGCGAGGGCGTTGCTCATTGAGCAGGAATTCGCCGCCGGTGTAATCGCGCCCGAACTGATTCAACACGCACGCCGCCTGTAACGGAAAGGCGACGTCGCCGTACAAATCCTGATGCAGGCAGTTGTAACCGCCCGCTTCGTAGCGCAACAGCAGCGGCGTCGGTCTGGTCTGCTTACGCCGGTGACAGACGTCCAGGAATTCCGCAAGCGTCGCCGGAAACCGTTCCGGTTGGTTCATCCGTTCCATCCAGCGATTGGCGATTTGACTGAGCGGCGGGTAGAAACTCTCGCGCAATTCGGCGACGAGCGGCGGCAGCGGCGCGGCGAAGTATTGATACTCTCCACGCCCGAAGTTATGCCGCTCCATCACCACCCGGCTGCGGAACGCTCCGGCGTTTGCATAAAGGCTGATCAATTCATCGCATTCGGCGGGCGAGAGCAACGGGGCGCTGAGCGCGTAGCCTTCTTCATCCAGTCGTGTGGCGAGTCGCGGCCAATCGCAGGCCGTGACCCGCTGTCGTGGGGTTTTCAGTTGAGAAACCGCTTCGGTCATTAGGAGAAGATTGGGAGTGGGGAGTGGGGAATCGGGAGTGGGGAACAAGGAAGCTATTTCCCATTCCCCGCTCCCTACTCCCGATTCCCCACTCCCGATGTTTTCATTGTTTCGCCGCTCGTTTGAGCGACGCGGATTTCTCTTTTTCCAGCAAACGGCGTTTGCGCTCGACGCCCCAGCGATAGCCGCCGAGTTCGCCGTTTTCGCGAACGACGCGATGGCAGGGCGTGACGAGGGCCGCCGGATTGGTCGCGCAGGCGCGGGCGACGGCGCGGGTGGCGGAAGGGCGCCCTATGCGTCGGGCGACTTCGCCGTACGAAGCCGTCTGGCCGTAGGGAATGCGGCGCAACTCCTCCCAGACCCTTTTCTGAAAGGCCGTCCCCTGCACGTCGAGCGGCAAGTCGGGGTGCGGCTCCTGGCCCTCCAGATGCTCGAGTAGCGCGCGGACTTGAGCCTGTAGCCGCTTCTCGTCACGCTCGATCTCAGCTTGCGGGAATTCGGCGCGCAGGCCGCCGGTCAAATCTTCGCCCTCGTCGCCGAGCGTCACGGAACAAATACCTTTGTCGGTCACCGCGACGAGCAGCAAGCCGAGCGGGCATTCGGCGACAGTGTAATTGATCTTCATTCCTTTTCCTCCTTTACGGTACGTGGCGGGCGTCATGCCTAATTGCGCGGCGGCTTTTTCGTAAAGCCGGCTGCTGGAGCCGTAACCCGCTTCATACATCGCTTCGGTCACGCTCCGGCCGGCCTTGACGCGAGTTTTAAAAAGGTCGGCGCGGCGGGCCTCGGCGTACTGGCGCGGCGTGATGCCCATCAATTTTTTAAAGAGCCGCTGCAGGTGGAACTGGCTCAGTTTCACCCGCTCGCTCAGCCCTGCGATGTTCAACGGCTCTTCCAGATGCTGGTCGATCAGACGGCAAAGGCTTTGTGTCAGTTCGGCCTGCGGGTCGCGGACGGCCGCCTCGTCGGGGCGGCAACGCAGACAGGCGCGAAAACCCGCTTGCCGCGCAGCCTCCGGCAACCCGAAGAAGAGGACGTTTTCAGGCTTCGGCTGCCGCGAAGCGCACGACGGGCGGCAATAGACGCCGGTCGTGCGCACGCCGTAATAAAACAGCCCGTCGTAGTCCGCGTCGCGCGTCCTTATGGCCTGCCAAAATCTTTCTTCGGCAGGCGCAGCCGCCGTGTTTACGATTCTGATGCTCGATGTATTCGCCATATCTCTTGCCTCCGAGCGTGATCTTAGCCGGACCCTGCGCCCGCGATCTATCCGGATTATGCTGCGCAATTCCCGGCCAGGCCCGCAGCCGCGGCGCCACGATCGGCGCGACTTGACACAGGCGATTGTTTCGTAGATGTTGGCTTCAGCATACCCGGAGGAGATTCTTTATGATGAAACGAACACTGAGCGCCGTATTTTTCGCCGCGCTGATGTTGTCGGTCAGCGGCTACCGCGAATGTTACAGGCCGACCGGTCGCGACGGGTTGCCGAAGCATATCAAGACGCTGGCCATCCCGCCATTCCAGAACCCCAGTCTGCGATACAAAGTCGAACAACGATTCACCTCCGCAGTGGTCGACGAAGCGGTCCGCCGCGCGCGTTCGCTCAACGTCGTTTCCACGCCCGAGGGCGCTGACGCGGTGATGATCGGCACGATTAAATATTTTTTCTTCCGCCCTGTGCTGCTCGATGACCAGGGGCGCGCCAGGCTGTTCGAAATCACCGTCTATGTCGCTGTGACCGTGCGCGACCAGACGAAGAATAAGATCCTCTACGACAATCAGAACTACGTCTTTCGCGGCGAATACGAGATCCCCGGCGACCCGAAGACGTTCTTCAGTGAAGAAGGGGCCGCGACCGACCGCCTCGCGCGCGATTTCGCGAAGGGCGTGATCTCGACCATCCTCGAAGGATTCTGATCCGAGCTAGGCGCCAAAGACGCCTTAGCGTGATGGTAATTGATGAAGAAGACCGGCTCAGGCGATTCGCTTAAATCCCAATCCGAATTCCACCACAATCTTCAGAACGGCCGGATATCGCCGCTCTACCTGTTTGAAGGCTCGGAGAGGTATCTGCGCGATCAGGCGTTGAAGAAGTTGCTCGATGTCGCGGTAGACGCGGCGGCGCGCGATTTCAATTTCGCCAGAATCTCGGTCGCGCAGGGGAACCTCGACGACGCTCTGGCGCTGGCGCGGCAGTTCCCGATGATCTCGGCCCGGCGTGTGGTCGTGGTCACGGGCTTCGAGGCGATCAGCGACGACAAACAGCTCGACGCCTTGAAGGATTATCTGCGCGCGCCCTCCGAGACGACCGCGCTGGTTTTCGTCAGCGACGCGCTGGACAACCGGCGCAACATCGCGACGATGCTGCGGAAGGCATGCGAGGTCGTCAGCTTCGACCCGCTGGACGAGCGCGATGCCGCTCCGCAGTGGATTCGCGATTACGTCGGGCGCTCCGGCCGCTTTATCGAACCGCAGGCGGCGGCTTACCTGGTCGGAATGGTCGGAGTCAGCCTGACAAGGCTCTCGGCCGAACTCGACAAGCTGATCAATTACGCCGGAGAGAAAGGGCGAATAGGAAAGCCGGAGATCGATGAACTGGTTCTCAATTCGCGACAGCATTCGAATTTCGAGTTGACCGACGCGATCCTCGACGGCGACCGTCGCCGCGCGCTGAACCTTCTCGACCGCATCTACGCGAACGCGTCCGAACGGCCCGAGGCGCTGTCGCTGATGATCCTCGGCGCGATCGCCAGCAACTACCGCAAGATGCTGGCGGCGAAGGAATTGATGAGCCGCAACGCGCCGAACGCTGAAGTGGCGAAGGCCGTCGGAATGCCACCTTTCATCGTCACGAGGTTCAATGAGCGCGTGCGGAAGATCAGCGCCGAGAGGATATTGCGCGGGATAGCGCGGATCGCCGAGACCGACGTCGCGCTCAAAACGTCGCTCGCCACGCCGCGCCTGCAAATCGAAGTGTTGATCTGCGAACTCTGCCCGCTCTGACTGGCGACGGGGCGACGGGGCGACGGGGCGACTGGGCGAAAATTTCCCC
>DATEMG010000698.1:0-8319 GCA_035275805.1 Blastocatellia bacterium | reverse complement strand
GGTTGATCACGTGAACGGTCGCCTGATACGTGAGTGGGAGATCTTTGGGCATCTTAGCGGTAATCCGCGTGGGAGATTCAGAGAGGATGTTTTTGCGCGGCAATATGCGGCTCCGTGTGACCTGTCCCGGCCCTAGCGTTTCGATGACGACCCGGTTGCCGGACGGCGAGAATCCGGTCCCGTTGATCGAGATCACGGAGCCGGGCTCGATCGCCATCATCGGGTCGGCGGCGTTGAGCACGCCGCAAGCCCCGTCAATCTGCGGGCATTCGGCGCAGGAAAGATTGATTTCTCGCGCGTCCGAATCTATGCCGCGCGCGTCGGTAACGTAAAACCACACGGGGCCGGGCCTGCGGGCGGCCGGGATCGACATGTTGATTTGCGCAGGCGACTCGCTCCAAAGCGCCTTATTATCGCGCGGCAGCTTGAAATCCCGCGCGGCCTGATGAAAAGAGACCGTATTGCCGGAAGCCGAGAACAGCGCGCCGCCACCGGAAGCGTGGATCGAAATTATCGCGTCCGGGTTCAGTCTGAAATCGGCCGCGCCTTGTTGGTTTACCGCGCCCGGCGGTTCGAGGCGAATGCGCGGGCATCCCGTATATTTCGCTACCTGCTGGTCAGATATCTTTCTCCGAAACGTTTCGCTGAGCAGCGTCGGCTCCAGCCGGTCGCCGGCGGCGCGGATGAGTCCGAACCGTTCGTCGACTGCGGCATAGATTCGCCTGTTGTCGATGATCTGCCAGAAAATCGCGTAAGAGACCTGGAACGCGCCGTCGCCTTCTAACGCGTCGAAGACTTCGTTCAGGTGATTACCCGCGTTGCACTCGCCGTGGCGCGTGCGCTCGAATCCGAACTCTCCGATGATGAAATTCCGCTCGTTGATCTCCGGCCTGGTCGCCTTGACTTTCGACAGCGCAAAACTCAGATCGTTCTTGAAGCGCCGCTTCAAGTCCTCGTCAGGAGAGCCTTGTTTATCATTGACGCTCTCCCAGGCCGAGTAGGAGTAGTAATCCACATCGACCTGTGGGGCGACGTAATCGATCACGCAGCGGTTATTCAGCGGGTCTTCGTTGACCGGGTCGGCGACCGGCGTCCCGCAAAACACCTTCTTGTCCTTCAGGCTCATGACTGTGCTGAATTCCAGGCCCGAAAACAGATGGGCGCCGCTCGACGGATAATTTTGCCTCGCCGACTTCACGCCTTCGGCGCGCGCGCGAATCCACCGGGTGTAAGAATCCCACACCGAGCGCTTGTTGGAGAGGCCGCGGAGCGCGTTGTCGCCTTCCCAGTTCAAAATGATAAACGTCTTGCCTGCGAACGCCGTGTTGTTGAGCAGGTATTCGCCCAGCCTTTTGATCTCGTCGCGTTCCGCGGCGTATTCGGTATCCGTGTAACCATCGACCCAGTTGGCGCCTGTGTCGCCGGCCGAGTAGGCCGTCAGTAAATATGTCTGAAATTGTGGGTTACGAAAAAGCTTATCGTAAGCAGGACTCTGCGCGACTTGAACCAGGTCGGTAGCGCCGGGAGGGTTGACGTCATAGACGCGTTGAATGTCGAGCGTCCCGATAAAGATGCGGATCGTGCGGCTGCCCAATTCGGCGACCTTATTCGCCCCCCAATTCAGAAGGTCAATCGAGCCGTCGCGTGGAAAGGCCGAATCGTTAACGTTCCAGTTATAGACGCCGAAACGATCCGCGCGTCGCGTCGGCGCAGGCGGGACTCCCTGGCTATCAGACGATTGAGACTTCAGCGTCGATGATTTGAAACACGCGGAGCAAATGATGACAAATGCAAAGAGGATCCGAAAGATCAAATTCCGCATAGGACTTATGAGACCTAAATAGGACTTACGGGGCTTATGGGACAGTCGTATAAGTTTTATAAGTCCCATAAGCCCTATTGAGATTTTCATTCAATGATCCTGGCCGAGCCGGTCGTCGACCAACTCGTATCGCGCCTCGCCCGAGCGGATCGTCCAGCCGATCAGCGCGGCCACGGTGAAGAGCGCGCCGCCGACCCACCCCAGCCACCTCGGCTGCGTGGTGATGATCCATCCGCCGAGCACTGGACCGATGATGCGTGTCACGCTTTCGATGGAGGTCATGGCGCCGAAGACGCCTCCGCGCCGGTTGGGCGGGGCGGCATGCGCGATGAGGCTGGTCAGCGACGGGCGCGAGACACTGTGCCCGAACGAGAAGAGGATCGCCACGAAGATCAATTTCCACCAGACGTCCACGGCCGCGATGTAATATAGCCCCGCCGCGCTGGCCACCAAACCGATCATCAGCGATCTGTGTTCGCCGAACCGTTTGACAATCGGCCCGATCAACCCGCCCTGCCAGATGACGCCCAGCAGCCCGACCAGCGCAAGAAAATATCCGGCTTGCTTGATGTCGAAGCCGAGTTGATTTTTGGCGAAGAGCGCAAACATCGTCGTGTAGAGAGTGAACGGCAGGGACAAAAAGAAAAATACCGCCAGCAGCGGCCTCAACTCGACGATGCGCAAATACTCAACGACGCGCGTGTACATCGCCAGCCCGCGCGGACGCGCTTCATCGCGTTGATGATGTGTTTCGGGCAGCAGCCGATACGTCGCGATGATGCTGGAGAGTGAAAATAAGGCGGCAAGGTAAGCCGTGATGTCATAACCGAAATGCGAGGAGATGATCGCGCCCAGGCCGGGGCCGATGGTAAATCCCAAACCGAATGAAACTCCGATGATCATGCCGAAAACTTTGGCCCGATCCCGAGGCTCGGTTATGTCGCTGATGTAAGCTTGCGCGACTGTCAGATTCCCGCCGGACAGCCCGTCAATCATCCTGCCCACGAACAGCCATGCCAGAGGGTTCGGCAGATGCATCGCCAGTCCCAGCAGGATAAATCCCAGAAACGACCCGAACTGGCTGTAGAGCAGGACCGGTCTTCTCCCCCATGTGTCGCTCAAATTCCCGAGGATCGGCGCCGCGATGAATTGGCAAAGCGAATACGACGCGATCAGCGGTCCGACCGAGGAGTCCGCCGCGTTGACCTGGCTCGCGTAAAACGGCAGCAAAGGCAGAATGATGCTGAAACCGAGAATGTCAACGAAGACGACGATGAAGATGGGAACGAGTTGTTTGTTAATAGGCATAAAATACGGGCGCCTGAGCGACCGGTCTTAAACTTTCGGACCTCAATGAACCCGAACAACCGGCCACTGCTGAGAACATATAAATGGAAAATAGAGCGTGGAATAACAGAGCGGGCAGTCTAGCATCAGGCCGAAGATTTTTCTATCGCGACTGGATTAGCGTATGGCGAGGCGGTCCGCTGCGCCACTCGGCCGTTAGCGCGGTCGCGTGCGCATTGTGGAGCGATTTGTTTAATCGCCGTGATTGAGGCTTTGTCCAACCAGGAAAGAAGCGCGAGTAAACAACTCGCGCCACAATCCATTATGTGGGGCGATTTGTTTAATCGCCCTGATTGAGGCCTCGTCCAATGAGGAAAGAAGCGCGAGTAAACAACTCGCGCCACAGTCCACTACCCGCATTTGCAAACAGATATAACAGTCCGCCGGGGGCTGAATCGGGTCACCGCGTAACATCAATCAATTGCTCCAACCGCGCGATCGCCGGGTCAATCGTCTGCGAGGGCGCGTGCGTCATTTCGGGAATTGAGAAGATGACATGTGTGACGCCGATCCGACTCAGTCGTTTGATGTCTTCGCGTATCTCGTTGAACGTTCCCGCGAGCGGACGGCGGACGTGACCGAGTGAGGTCTCCATCACGAGTGGAAACGCCATCAGCACGACTTCCATCGGGGGCCGTCCGGCGAGGGCGGCTGTCTTCTGCAACTGATCGACCTGCGCCTCAAAGCTTTCAAAGTCTCGAACGGCCGCCGGATTCCACCCGTCCGCGAATTTCGCGATGCGGTCGAAGGCGTATTGCCCGAAGCCCGCGAGGTAAATCGGCGGGCGTGGCTGTTGCGCGGGCTTCGGCCCGATTTTCGATTCGGGGATGTGATAGAACTGGCCTTCAAATTTCACCGGATCTCGCGTCCAGATGGCGATCAGGGCTTCGAGCAATTCATCGACTCGCGCGCCGCGCCGCTCGAAAGGCGCGCCGACGGCCTCGAACTCATCGCGCGACCAACCGACGCCGCCGCAGATTTCCAGCCGCCCCTCCGACAACACGTCGAGAGTGGCGAGACGGCGCGCGAGCTGGATCGGTTGATGATAGGGCAAAACCAGCGCGCTCGTCCCCAATCGCACGTTGCGAGTGTGCGCGGCGACGAACGTCAGCGTCTCGATCGGGTCGAAGACGTTCTGGAAACTGACGGGCCAGCTTCCGTCGCGCGACGGCGGATAAGGGTCGCGCGGATTTATCGGCCACAACAACCGTTCAAATACCCACACCGAATCGTAACCGAGTTCTTCGGCGCGCTTGGCGACCCGGATCAGGTTTTCGCTTGATGCGAGCGCGCCGCTTTGAGGTAAGGCGCAACCAACTTTCATTTCGACCTCCTTGTCCTTCCCGCCCTGCTCATACTGTTGGCGAATTCAAGAAATGAGCAATTCGGATCTTAGCTCCGGAGGAGCGTGATGTTTATAGAAATTGGCGGGCCGCGCGATCAAGCTCCGTAGGAGCGAAATGTGTCACATGTCGCTCCTACAGAGCTTGGTGAGATATTACGCAACGGCTTCTATAAACATTCCGCGCCTCTGGCGCTCAGGAATTAGGGGATTCGCCAACAGTATCCCTGCTTCTTGACTTGGATGCGGTCGGATTGCCGGCGTATTTCCCCTCAGACTTGATATGAGATCAAGGCTGCGAGTAAGTCAACTGGGAAAACCAGTAAATGCGCTCTCACTTAGCGTTCGCTGTAGGATTGCGCCGTAGGCGCGTATTTGGGGCTTTCCAACCGGCGCGCATTCCCATTCAAGTTTAAGTTCTACGAAAGCGCCCATTCTTGTAGAGATTCCTGACAGGGTCTTGATAAAGCGCTAGTGTGGAGAGATAGTAAATTTCGTACGGGAAATTGTTTACCTGAATGGAGGAGAAGAGTAAATTGAAAATTTATGCAACTCTTATTGACTGAGACCCAGGCGTCACTTGAACTGGATGATAAATCCCCCTACATACTGATTCCTGACTAAATAAAAACGGTTGAAGAATATGATCGCTGGTTATGATTTCATAGTGAAGGAGAACCCATGACGAGCCAAAAAAGCAAAAGCCGAATTCCCGAAATGATCTCTAAGCGAGAATCCGATTTGCTCGCTGACTGGATCCGAGAACAATTGACGGCGACGACATTACGTGGCGATTTGATGAAAGAAGCCGAATTGCGCGAGCAATCGCGCCACTTCTTGAACCTGGTGATCCGCGCCGCTTCACAGCAGCCGAATCTGGACAATATCAACGCTCCTGCCTGGGATGAAACGCGCGCATTTCTATCCGGCGTTTCGCGCACGCGCGCTCATCAAGGCTTCTCGCCTTCCGAGACCGCGACCTTCATCTTTTCGTTGAAGCAGCCGCTGTTTACGATGCTACGTCAGGAGTTGGAAGGCGATCCCAGGAGGCTGGCCGACGAGATGTGGGTCGCGACGGCGCTCCTGGACAAGCTCGGGCTTTTTACGACCGAGGCGTATCAAAAGGGCCGTGAAGAAGTGATCGGACGCCAACAGCAGGAGTTGCTCGAACTTTCGACTCCGGTCGTCGTGCTGTGGGAGGGAATCCTCGCCCTGCCCTTGATCGGCACGCTCGACAGCGCGCGGACGCAAGTGGTGATGGAGAGTCTGCTGCAAAAGATCGTCGAGACCGGCGCCGGCATCGCCATCATTGACATCACCGGCGTGCCCACGGTGGACACGCTGGTGGCGCAGCACTTGCTCAAGACCGTGTCGGCCGCCCGGTTGATGGGGGCCGATTGCATAATCAGCGGCATTCGCCCTCAGATCGCGCAAACGATCGTTCATTTGGGCGTCAACCTCGCAGACGTGATTACCAAGTCCTCTCTTGCAGACGCCTTCGCTGTCGCTTTGCGTCGCTCCAAGATGGCTGTCACGCGCATGGAGAATCCCAGTTAAGGAGGCGAGATGGAGCGGATACCGATTTTAAAGATGGGCGATTACCTGCTCGTCACGATCCAGGTGGACATGCACGACCGCCTCGCCATGACGCTGCAGGATGACTTGACCGAAGGGATCGCCAAGACACGGGCGCGGGGCGTGCTGATCGACATTTCGTCGCTCGAAATAGTGGACTCGTTCATCGGCCGGATGCTGGGCAACATCGCGGCGATGGCGCGCGTGCTGGACGCCGAAACGGTAGTCGTAGGGATGCGACCGGCGGTGGCCATCACGCTCGTCGAGTTAGGCCTCTCGCTGCCGGGCGTGCGCACCGCGCTCAACGTCGAGCAAGGCATGAGCCTGCTCCAACTCGCCAGAGCAGAGCAGGAGAACATCAATGGTTTCGGTGAAAGATGAGACTATGCCGATCAGGTCATCCGAGGATGTCGTGCGCGTGCGGCAGGCTGCCCGCGAGTTGGCGATGGCGCAAGGTCTCAGTCTGGTGGACCAGACCAAGATCGTCACGGCGGCCAGCGAACTGGCTCGCAACACTCTCGACCACGGCGGCGGCGGAACCGTCAGGATCGAGGCTCTCAATAGCGAGACGCGCCGAGGGTTGCGACTCACGTTTGAAGACCAGGGGCCTGGCATTCCGGACATCGATCTGGCGCTGACAGACGGTTACACGACGGCCGGGGGGTTGGGACTGGGCTTGAGTGGCGCCAAAAGGCTGTCGAATGAATTTGAAATTTTTTCGCGCATAGGCGAAGGAACGCGCGTGATGATCGCGCGATGGAGATGATTAGCAGGCGATGGCCAACCAAATACACCTACAAGTCAGGGAAAAGAGCGCGGTGGCGGAGGCCCGCAGGGAAGTCACCGGCCTGGCGCAGGCCGTCGGTTTTAGTGAGAACGACGTCGGCAGAGTTGCAATCGTGGTGACTGAGGCCGCGAGCAATTTGGTCAAGCATACTGCCCAAGGACAATTGTTGGCGCGCGCTTTCGATCTCGGCGGCGTCGCGGTCATTGAAGCGCTGGCTTTGGATCAGGGCCCCGGCATAGCCAACGTCGGGGAAAGTTTGCGCGACGGCTTTTCCACCGCTGGCAGCCCGGGCACCGGGCTGGGGGCGATAAAGCGACTCTCGGACAAGTTCGACATTTATTCGGCTCCCGGCAAAGGCGTCGCGCTCGTTGCGCAATTGTGGTCGCGAAAGCCGGTGGGCGGAAGTCGTCCGGCGTCGCTTGAGATCGGCGCCGTTTGCCTGGCGATGCCCGGCGAGGTGGCGTGCGGAGACGCCTGGGCGGTCGAGTGGCGAGACGGTCATTGCGTCATTTTAGTCGCCGACGGTTTGGGCCACGGGCCCGATGCGGCGGCGGCGGCAATGGCGGCGGTGAACGCTCTCCGAACACACCCGCAGCTTGCGCCGGCCGCGCTGATCGAATTCGCTCACGGCGCGCTGCGCAGCACTCGTGGCGCGGCGCTGGCCGTCGCCGACATCGACCTCGCCCAGGAGGTGAGATACGCCGGCATCGGGAATATCGCAAGCATGGTGCGCGCGCCAGACGGCGCCCGTCACATGGTTTCCTACGCCGGTATCGTCGGCCATGAGGTGCGCAAGATTCAGGAATTCGTCTATCCCTGGTCGCAGGATTCGTTGCTGGTGATGCATTCGGACGGTCTGGCGACACATTGGAATCTGGATCAATACCCCGGCCTTGCGGGCCGGCATCCGAGCTTGATCGCCGGCGTCCTTTACCGGGATTTCGCGCGCGGCCGCGATGACGTCGCTGTGGTAGTCGCTAAAAAATAGTGTTTATTTTGTTATGAGATGGCCGGTTCTGACAGTCACGATTAAGTATGAGCACGACGTGGTCGCGGCGCGGCGACGCGCGCGGCAGATAGCTGGGCTGCTCGGGTTCGAGGCCCAGGATCAATCGCGCATCGCCACCGCCGTGTCTGAAATCGCGCGAAACGCGTTCAATTACGCGGACGGCGGCAGAGTAGAATTTCAGGTCGAAGGCGGGGCCACACAGCAAACCTTGCTCATTGAAATCAAAGACC
Source organism: Blastocatellia bacterium (assembly GCA_035275805.1). Taxonomy (GTDB): domain Bacteria; phylum Acidobacteriota; class Blastocatellia; order RBC074; family RBC074; genus JAJVID01. Next base: position 207 of record DATEMG010000698.1, on the reverse strand, counting down.
AGGGCCCTGGCATCGCCGACCTTGAAAACGTCTTGCTGGGGCAATACCGGTCGGCCACGGGTATGGGGCTGGGTATTATGGGGGCGCGACGATTGATGGACGTGTGCGAGATCAGCAGTTCGCGCAAGAGCGGCACGAACGTCCTGATGAAAAAAACTCTGCCGAATAGGGCGCCCGTTGTTACCGCCGAGCGCATACGGGAACTCG
>DATEMG010000697.1:0-3117 GCA_035275805.1 Blastocatellia bacterium | reverse complement strand
CGCTCGCTACCGCTCGCGGTACTGATGCGTAAGAAAATGGCGGGTCACTCGCCGATGATTTTGAGAATCAAGCGCTTGCGCCGCTGCCCATCGAATTCGGCGTAGTAGACCTGCTGCCATGTGCCCAGGTCGAGACGTCCGTTGGTGATTGGCAACAACACCTGATGATGGATCAGCAGATTTTTTAAATGCGCGTCTCCGTTATCTTCGCCCGTCAGGTGGTGGCGGTAATCGGGGCGCGCCGGCGCGAGCTGCTCCAGCCATTCGTCAATGTCCTCGATCAGACCATCTTCAGCGTCGTTGACGTAAACGGCGGCCGTGATGTGCATCGCGGAGACCAGAGCCAGCCCTTCTTTAATCGCGCTCTCGGCGACCGCGCCGGCGACCTCGTCGGTGATGTTAATGTATTCACGGCGCTTCTCTGTGTGGAAGGTTAAATACTTCGTAAAGGATTTCACTTTGATTTGTCCTCATGGGGAGAATCAGTACAACGGGCGTAAGCAAGCTGCTCCGGCGCCGAAACCCGCGCGGTACTAATTGGTGGTCATCGCAGGGAAAATCAGTCATGCGCTTGGCGCTTGTTTGCTCGCTCGTGGTACTTGACCAAGCACACTTACACGCTTTGGCTTCCGGTTGTCAAATAGAAAGCAAGTGTAACCGCTTAGCCTACCGCAGCGTCTGAAGGGGAGTAATCTTCTCGACAAGCGCCAATGCCGCGCGCCGAACTGAAATCACATCCACGGAGGCCTGCTTATGAACCACTCCATCTCTCGCCGGACTAAGGTCGCCTTTACGCATCTCGCGCTGTCCGTCCTGTTGCTTTCGCCTGGCGTCAGCCCCGGATTGGCGCAGGGCGCGAAGGCAACCGCGCCCGCAAACCCGGAAACCCAATCGCAGCCGGTTGACAAGGAATACACCGACTCAATCGTCAAGAACACGACCGACAAGATGTTCCTTACCGAGCTTGTGGACCATTTGCCGGCGTCGGATAGGGTCCCGACCCCGGCCAAAATCATCGGCTATCCTATGGGGACGCCGAACAAGCTGACCTACACCAAAGATCAATACAGATACTATCGCGAGCTCGAGAAGGCGACGCCCCGCGTCAAAGTCTTCACCGCGCCCGAAAAGAGCGAGTTGGGCCGGGAGCAGTTGCTGGTCGTGGTCGGCGACGAGACGAGCGTTGCGAATCTGGCGAAATACAAAGATATCACCGCGAAGCTGGCCGACCCGCGCCGCACTAACGATGAAGAGGCGAAGCGACTGGTCGGCGAAGGCAAGGCGATTTACTGGGCCTCCGGTTCGATCCATTCACCCGAAACAGGCAGCCCGGAGATGTTGATGGAGCTGGCTTATCGCCTGGCGGTCGAAGAGACGCCTTTCGTCCAACAGATTCGCAAGAACGTGATCGTCATGATCACGCCGACGCTCGAAGTTGACGGGCGCGACATGATGGTCGATCTTTACTACTGGAGGAAGGCGAACGAGGGCAAACGCGCGCCGAGTTTGCTCTACTGGGGGAAATACGTCGCCCACGATAACAACCGCGATTCGATGGGGATGGCGCTGGCGCTCACCAGAAACCAGATGACCGCCTTCCTCGAATACCACCCGACTGTACTCCATGACCTGCACGAATCGGTGCCGTTCCTCTACACCTCGACCGGCACCGGGCCGTACAACGCGTGGCTCGACCCGATCGTGATCGATGAATGGCACGCGCTGGCCTATCACGAAATCGAAGAGATGACTAAACGCGGCGTGCCCGGCGTGTGGACGCACGGTTTTTACGACGGCTGGGCGCCGAACTACATGTTTTACGTCGCCAACGGCCACAACTCGATCGGGCGATTTTACGAGACCTTCGGCAACGGCGGCGCCGACACGCAGGACCGCGTGGTCGGCCAGCAATCGGGCCGCGACTGGTTCCGCCCCAACCCGCCGCTTTCGAGAGTGAAATGGTCGATCCGCAACAACGTCAACATGCAACAGAGCGGCATTCTGCTCGCCATGAATTATGTCTCGAACAACAAAGACCGCTTCCTCAACAATTTTTACCTGAAGAGCAAACGGTCAGTCGCCAAGGCTCGCACGGAAGGTCCCGCGGCGTGGGTGCTGCCATCGGACGATCCGCGCCCGAACGAGGCCGCCGATCTGGTCAACCTGCTCAAGATGCAGGGCTGCGAAGTTCACCGCGCCGACAAAGATTTTGAAACAAAGGAAGGCAAATTCCCCGCCGGCAGTTATGTGGTGCGGATGGATCAACCCTATTCGCGCATGGCGGACATGCTGCTCGACACTCAGTATTTCAACGTCAACGACCCGCGGCCCTATGACGACACGGGCTGGACGCTGGGCGCGCTTCGCAATGTCAAAACGGTTCGTGTCAAAGACGAAAAGATACTCGACGCGCCGATGACGTTGACCAGCGGCCCGGTGAAAGTCACGGGCAAGGTCACGGGCGCGGGCAAGGCGGGCTACGTGGTCAACCACAACGCCGAGAGCGCGCTCGCGCAACTGCGGTTCCGTTTGAAAGACGTGAAGATCGCGGCCGCCGAAGAAGGATTCAAGGTCGGCGAACGTTCGTTCAACGCCGGGTCGTTCATCATCAAATCCGAAGGCAATCCCACCGATCTTGACGCGCGGTTGAAGAAAGAAGCGGCTGATTTAGGCTTCACGGCGATCGCGGTGGACGAACTCCCTAAGGTCGCGCAGCACTCGCTTGCCGTCCCGCGCATCGCGCTGGTTCACACGTGGGTAAATACACAGGACGAAGGCTGGTACCGGATCGAATTCGACCGGCTCGGCATTCCTTACGATTATATCTCGGATCACGTAATTCGCGACACGGCCAACCTGCGCGAAAAATGGGACGTAATCGTCTGGGGTCCCGCCAGAGGCTCGGCGCAGGCGATCGTGCGCGGTGTGCCGAAGCGCAGCGATAGTGAATCGCCGATTCCGTGGCAAAAATCAGACCTGACGCCGAACATGGGCCAATCGCCCGATACCACGGCTGATATGCGCGGCGGGATGGGCGTCATCGGCGTGGCCAATTTACAGCGTTTTATCGAGTCAGGCGGTCTGTTCGTCACCGTCGGCTCGAACGCCGCGATCCCG
>DATEMG010000696.1:0-26204 GCA_035275805.1 Blastocatellia bacterium | reverse complement strand
GGCTATGCCGCTCATCCCGATGCCGCCGATTCCCACGAAATGAATATGTTGATACTTCTTGAACATACACTTTCGGTGGGAGTGGGGAGTGGGGAGTGGGGAGTGGGGACAACATCTTTCCCCATTCCCTACTCCCTACTCCCCATTCCCCACCATTCTCATCGCCAGATCAACGACCCTCTTCGCCGCGTCCGGGTGTCCCAGGCGCTTGCCGGCTTCGGCCATTCGGCCGAGCTTATGGGGGTCGTGAATGAGCCAAAGCAATTCCTTCGCCAACCGTTCCGGCGTCAGTTCGGCCTGTAGGATCATCCGTCCCGCGCCGGCGCGTTCGACGGCCTCGGCGTTTTTGCGCTGATGGTCGTCTGCGGCGAACGGGAACGGGATCATAATCGCCGGCTTGCCGGCGGCCGCAAGCTCCGCCACTGTAGTCGCCCCGGCGCGACTGATGACCAGATCGGCGGCGGCGAATTCGTCAACCATCTTTTCGATGAATTGCCTGACGTCGGCCATCAAACCCGAATTCTCGTAAGCGTCACGCACGCGGTAGAAATCGTTTTCGCCGGTCTGATGGGTAAACGACACGCGGTCTTTCTCCTCCGCGAGCAGCGGCAGGGCGCCGATCACGGCCTCGTTGATCGCGCGCGCGCCCTGGCTGCCGCCGGTGATCAGCACGTGAACCACGTCGCCGGCCTGCTTGACCGGGACGTCGAAAAACTCCGCGCGGACTGGGTTGCCGGTGATCTCGGCCTTTTCGCCGAAAAACTCCTTCGCCTCTTCAAACGAGACGGCGGCGGCTTTGACGAAGCGGGCGAGCGTGCGATTGGTGAAGCCCGGCAGCGCGTTCTGTTCGGCAACCAAGGTCGGCGTGTCCATCAGCGCGGCCGTCAGGACGACCGGTCCCGAAGCGTATCCGCCGACGCCGATCACCACGTCCGGCCTGACTCGCTTTATCAAGGAGCGGACGTCGAGAAAACTTTTCGGCAGCATCAGCAGTGACTTGATGCGGTTGACGAAGCCGACGCGTTTGAGCGCGGCCACGTCGATCAGCTCCAGATTGAACCCCTCGCGCGGAATGATCTTCGTCTCGAGGCCTCTCGCCGTGCCCACGAAGAGAATCTGCGTATCCGCGTCGCGCCGCTTGAACTCCTGCGCGATAGCGACGCCCGGGTAAATGTGCCCGCCGGTGCCGCCGCCGGCGATGATAACGGAGAGCGGAAGGCGGGGAGATGTGGCGACTGGGCGACTGGGCGATTTTTCCGTTTCAGCGCTTGCGTTTGAAATTTGAGGGTTCATCTTCTCCCCCTCTCTCTGTCTCTCCATCGCCCAGTCGCCCCGTCGCCTTGTCGCCCTGACGCCCTATCGCCCTGTCGCCCCGTCGCCCCTGCGCCCCGCTCCGCCTCGACTCCTTGTTCCGACACGTTCAATAAAATTCCGACCGCCGCCAGCACAGCGACCAGCGACGACCCGCCCGCGCTGATGAACGGCAGCGTGATGCCTTTGGCGGGGACCAAATTCAGCGTTACGCTCATATTAAAGAACGCCTGGATCACGATGCTCGTGGTCAGCCCGACGGCGAGCAGCATTCCCAATTTGTCCGGCGCGCGGAACCCGGCGCGCAACCCCCGCCACAAGAAGAATCCGAAGACGAGCGCCAGCGCCGTCGCCCCCGTCAATCCAAGCTCTTCGGCGATCACCGAAAAGATAAAATCGGATTGCGGCTCGGGCAGAAACAACAATTTCTGCCTGCCCTGACCGAATCCGAGGCCGTTTACGCCGCCCGAACCGACCGCGATCAGCGATTGCAAAATCTGATAGCCCTTGCCCTGCGGATCGCGTTCGGGGTCGATAAATGCCAGCACGCGATCCCATCGCCAGACGACTTTGACCACGAGGTACGCGACCGCGGCGCCCAATACCGGCAAGAGCTGGTAAAGACGCAACATCGACGCCCCGGCGGCGAAGAGCATGGTCAGAAAGATAACGCCGAGCATCAAGGTCGCCCCCAGATCAGGCTCTTTCAAAATAAGCACCGAGAGCAACCCCATCACCACGCTGGCGGGGGCGACCGTCGCCCAGAAATTATTCAACTCACCGTCGCGCTCGCGTTCGGACAAGAACCATGCCAGGAAAATGACCAGCGCGAGCTTCGCCAATTCCGACGGCTGCGCAGAAAAGCCTTTAAAAAGTATCCAGCGGTGCGCGTTGTTGACCTTCGGGAACAGGAAGACCATCAACAAGAGAAGGACGCATACGCCCAGAAACCCGTAGACGAACCCCGGCCGCCCCAGCCTGTGATAATCGATACGCCGCACTATGAGCATCACGATCAATCCCAATGCCGCCCATCGAATCTGTCCGTACAAAAACGCGTTCGGATTCCTGCTCCCGACCGAAGCGCTGTAGACCATAATCACACCGAACAACGTCAGGCCGATGGCCGTCGCCGCGAGCCACAAATCCCAGCGAAGCTCTTCGATTGTCCGCAACAGGTTTTTACGCTCAGGTTTCGCCATAGTCCTCGGGAGTGGGGAATGGGGAGTAGGGAGTGGGGAAGTAACTTCCTTGTCCCCATTCCCCACTCCCTACTCCCTACTCCCTACTCCCAACTTTCTCACCGCCTCCTTGAACACTCTGCCTCGATGTTCGTAATTGTCGAACATGTCGAAGCTGGCGCAGGCCGGGGCGAGCAGCACTATCTCGCCGGGTTTTCCGACCCCCAATCCGATTTCGACCGCTTCCTCCATCGTCGAGGCGCGGAGCAGCGGACGCGTGTCCTTCAAAGCCGCCGCGATCTTGTCCGCCGCCGCCCCGATCAAGATCACGTTCGAGCAGCGGGCGAGCGCCACGGGGGCGAGCGGCGAGAAATCGCCGCCTTTGTCCTTGCCGCCCAGGATCACGTTGACGCCGTCGTCGAAGGCCTCGATGCATTTGATCGCCGCGTCCACATTGGTCGCCTTCGAGTCGTTGTAGAACTTCACGCCGTTGATCTCGCCCACGAACTCCAGCCGATGCTCGACGCCCTTGAAGCTGCGGACGCCGGCGCGCATCGAATCCGTCGATGCGCCGCAGGCGATCCCGACGGCCAGCGCCGACATTACGTTCTCGAGGTTGTGATCGCCGCGCAGCGTGACCTCGTCCCGCGAGATCAGCTCGCGTTCGGCGCCCGACGCCCGATAAGTGAGCGCCTGGCCGCGCAGGAAGATCCCTTCGTCGAGTTCGCGCCGGCGGCTGAAAAAGATCGTTCGCGCCCCTGTCAATGAGGCCATCTTCGACACGCGATCGTCGTCGGCGTTTAACACTGCGAAATCGTCCGCGGTCTGATTGCGGAAGACGTTGGCCTTCGCCGCCGCGTAATCGTCCATCGAATCGTATCGGTCCAGGTGATCGGGGGTTATGTTAATGATCACCGAGACGAACAGGCGCATCCGCTCGACCGCTTCGAGTTGAAAACTGCTCAGCTCGATCACCGTGAAGCCGTCGTCGCGCGACGTCGAGACCAGCGAAACCAGCGGCGCGCCGATGTTGCCGCCGACCTGCGTCGGGAGGCCTGCGCCCGCGAGCAGTTCGCCGGCGAGAGTCGTCGTGGTCGTCTTGCCGTTCGACCCCGTGACGCCTATCAAACGCCCGCGCAGAAACCGCGCGGCCAACTCGACCTCGCTGATTACCTGCGCGCCCGCCGCGCGGGCGCGGCGGAACGGATCGAGCGCGAGCGGGACGCCGGGGCTGACGACGATCATCTCCGATTTTTCAAACAGCTCCGGCGGGTGCGACCCGGCCACAACCTCGGCCCCTTTCGCGCGCAGACCGTCAACGCCTTTCAATTCGCTTTCGGGCTTCGCGTCGTTTACCACGACGCGCGCGCCGCGCGAGAGCAGAAACTCGGCCGCCGCGACGCCACTGCGCGCCAACCCGACGACCAGAATGTTTTTGCCGGCGACGTTCATTCAAGGACGGTACGGTACCGGGAGCGGCAGCGTACCGATTCATCTCAACTTCAGAGTCGAAAGACTCAAGAGCGCGAACAGAATCGCAACGATCAAAAATCGAAAGACTATCTTCGGCTCTTTCCACCCCAGCAACTCGAAATGATGATGGAGCGGGGCCATTTTGAAGACGCGCTTGCCGCGCAGTTTGAAAGAGCCCACCTGAATCATCACCGACAGCCCTTCGAGCACGAAGACGCCGCCCAGAATCGGCAAGACCAACTCCTGTTTGATCAGAACGGCGATCGTGCCGAGCGCCCCGCCGATGCCCAAACTGCCCACGTCACCCATAAAAACCTCGGCTTGCGGAGCGTTGAACCAGAGGAACCCGAGACTTGCTCCGACCAACGCTCCGGCGAAGATCGTCACCTCCCCGACGCCGGGCGTGTGGGGAATGTCAAGGTAATCGGCGAACTTCGCGTGGCCGGTTATGTAGACAAATCCAGTCAACGCCGATGCGGCCACGACCGTAACGCTGATCGCCAGGCCGTCGAGGCCGTCGGTCAGGTTGACCGTGTTCGACGTGGAGGTCAGAACGAGAATGATGAACGCCGTATAGCCCCAGACCGTCAGATCGGGCTGGAGGTTTTTAAAGAACGGCACGTACAGCGACGATTTGAAGTCGGTCGCGGTGAAAAGCAGAGCGCTGACGGCGACGCCGACCAGCAGTTGCCCGGCGATCTTCTGCCTGCCGGTCAAACCGAGGCTGCGCTTCCTCGCGATCTTCAGGTAATCGTCGGCGAAGCCTATCGCCCCACATCCGACCATTCCGAACATCGCTACCCACACCCCCGGACTCTTCAGGTTCGCCCACAGGAGGGTCGAAATTAAAACTGAGCCGATGATCATCACTCCGCCCATCGTCGGAGTGCCGCGTTTGGCCTGGTGAGAGGCGGGGCCTTCTTCACGAATCTCCTGACCGAATTTGAATTCGGTCAGTTTGCGGATCACCAGCGGCCCGAAGATCAGGCTCAGCGCCAGCGCCGTGATCGCCGCATAAGCCGTGCGGAACGTGACATATCGAAAGACGTTTAACGCGTCCAGCAGGGAAAAATGCAAAGCGTATTTTCGGAAGAGCACTTCATAAAAAATGTAATAGAACATTCGCTCTTACGCTTTCCTTTTTTATTTTTTCGCCGAGCCGAATGCGGTTTTCAATCTTTCAACTACTATCTCCATCCGCACCCCTCGCGAACCTTTGACCAGGACCACATCGCCTGGGACGGCGCCCGAGACTAACATCTCCGCGGCCTCTTCAGGCGTCTCACAAAAACTCGTCAGCCTCGGCGCGTCTCCCGGACATTCGACCGCGCCGGCGATAAGTTCGCTAGCCAACCCGCGCACGCCGATCAAAACGTCAACTCCCAGCGCGGCGATATCTCGTCCGCACTTGCGGTGGAGATCTGGCCCATGATCCCCTAGTTCGAGCATCTCGCCCGCGGCGACGACGCGGCGCCCGGGGCCCCGGGAGGCGGCGACTTCGAGCGTCGCGCGGACCGATTGCAGCAGCGCTTGCGGATTCGAGTTGTACGAATCGTCGATCACCGTGACGCCGTTCGCGAGGCTGATCAACTCGCCCCGCATCTTCGACGGCTCCGACGTGGCGAGCCTGGAGGCGATCTGTTCGGGCGAGGCGCCGAAGTAATTCGCGACCGCCGCCGCCGCGAGCGCGTTATAGACGTTGTGGCGGCCGATCAACGGCATTTCAACCTCGGCCTCGCCATCTGGCGTCCCCAAAACGAAGCGTGAGACGCCTGACGGCGCTACGGTGATCTCGCGCGCGCTCACGCTGGCGCCGGACTCGACGCCGAAGCTGATGACCGCCACGTCATCGCGGCGCTCCCGCATTCCGATCACCAAGGGGTCGTCGGCGTTCAAAACCGCCACCCCCCCCGGCTTCACGCCGTCGACCATCTCGGCCTTGGCGCGCGCGATGCGCTCCCGCGAGCCGAAGAATTCGATGTGCGCGGTCCCGACGTTGCCGACGACGCCGACCTCGGGAGGCGCGATCGAGACCAGGCGCGCGATCTCGCCGAATGAACTCATCCCCATTTCCAGAACGGCGAAGTCGTAATCGGACGGCTTCGCCCCGCCGCTGATCATCCGCGCGAGGGCGAGCGGCAGCCCGTAGCCGGTGTTCAAATTGCCCGACGACTTCAGGACATTTCCCGCCCCGCCCAAACAATGCGCGATCAGATCCTTCGTGGTCGTCTTGCCCGCGCTGCCGGTGACGCCGACGACGGGGCGATGCCATCCGTCGATCACGCGTCGGGCGAGCCGCTGGAACGCGCAGACCGTGTTTTCGACGAAGAGCAGCCTGCCGGCGTAATCGCCGAGGTCGGACGCGAACGGCAATTTATGATGGACCACCATCGCGGCGCAGGCCCCTTTTTCAAAGACCTCTCGAACGAACTGATGCCCGTCGACGCGTTCGCCGGGAATCGCGACGAACAACTCGCCCGCCTTGACGGCGCGCGAATCGAGCGCGAAACCGGTCGGCTCGGTCTCCGCCAGCCTCTCTTCCAGCATGTGGCTCGCGCCTGATAAACGCGCGATCTCGCTTAACTTCACTCATTACTCCTGGACAGGGCGACGGGGCGACTATGCGACTGGGCGACTGGGCGAAGATGAATTCTCAAATTTCAAACTCAAACGCCTGAACGGAAAAATCGCCCAGTCGCCTAGTCGCCCCGCCGCCCCGTCCCTCTTCCTCTGTGTCTCTGTGGCATAAATACATTTAGACGCCGTTCTTCTTGCCTCCGCCGTTCCTTAACCTTTTCCTTTCGTCCAGCGCCTCGCGCGCGACCTCGCGGTCGTCGAAATGAATCTTGCCCGTCGGCAGAATCTGATAAGTCTCATGCCCCTTGCCGGCGATGAGGATCACATCACCCGGCCTCGCTTGCAAGATCGCGCGGAAAATCGCTTCGCGGCGGTCGACCATCAAATCGTAATTCTTGCCGACTCGAGCTAGCCCGACCCTGATGTCGTTCAAGATCAGCAACGGGTCTTCGCTCCGCGGATTGTCGGAGGTGGCGATCACGAAATCGCTCAACCTCGCGGCCTCCTCGCCCATCAGCGGGCGTTTGGCGCGGTCGCGATCGCCGCCGCAGCCGAAGACGGTGATCACGCGGCCCTTGGGCCGGCAGGCGCCCTGATTGGCCTGCGCGTCGCGCACCGTCCGCAGCGTATTGACCAGGGCGTCCGGCGTGTGCGCGTAATCGACGATGACGGTGACGTCCTCCCCGTTATGGCCGTTCGCGGTCACGCGCTCGAAACGTCCCGGCACGCCGCGACACTCCCTGACGCCGCGCGCGATCGTCTCGCAATCGAAGCCCAACGCCAGTCCGACGCCGATCGCACAGAGTATGTTATATGCGTGCGGGCGCCCGACCAACGAAGAATTGACCCGGACCGGGCCGGCGGGCGTGCGCGCGACGAACTGGAGTCCGTCGAGTCCGAAGTTGCGGGCCTCGGTAGTGATGTCGGCCTTGGCGTCGAGCGCGTAGGTCACGACCGTTTCTCCGCACAAGGCTTTCAGCTCGGCGCCGAGCGGGTCGTCGAGGTTGATGATCGAGCGGGCCGGGCGCTTGCCGATGGAGCCGTCAAAGAGCTTCCGCTTCGCGGCGAAATAAGCCTCCATTGAATTGTGAAAATCCAGGTGGTCCTGCGTCAGGTTAGTGAAGGCCGCCGCCGCGAACTCAAGCTCGTCAGCGCGGCGCATGTCAAGAGCGATTGACGAGACCTCCATCACCGCATGAGTCACGCCCGCTTCGACCGCGCGCCGCAGGAAGTCCTGAAGCTCGGAGGCCTCTGGCGTGGTGAAATCGGCAGGCGCTTGGACGCCGCCGATGCGGTAACAGATTGTACCCATCATCGCCGATTTCTTCCCGGCGGCGGCGAAAATCGATTCGACCAGGTGCGCCGTGGTCGTCTTCCCGTTCGTGCCCGTGATCCCCGCGAGCGCGAGCTTGCGCGACGGATGATCGTGAACCATCGCGGCTGCTTTCGCCAGCGCCCGCCGCGCGTCGCCCACGCGCATCCAGACGATCGAGTCTGCAACCGGCATATCCGCCGGCCGCGGCAGTTCGGAGACGACCGCGATCGCCCCCCGCCTCGCCGCCTCCGCGACAAACTGGTTCCCATCGACACGCGCGCCGGGCGTCGCGACGAATATGCCTCCCGGAGTCACCCGGCGCGAATCGTGTGTGACGACTGAACTCGCAGCGTCAAGCACGGCGTCCTGATTAGCGCCTTCGGGCAGCGCGTCAATGTAGCCCGCTATGTCTCGAAGTGTAGGCATAATGAATCCCCATCCAGGGAGTCGTTGTTCCTCATCCATAAGACCAGTTCATTGTTCATTGTTCATTTTCCATTGTTCATTTGTCATTGCCGGAGCCGCGCCATTCCACGATGACAAATGAACAATGAACAATGAACAATGAACAATGAACAATGAACTGGTCTTATGGGTCTTACAAATCATACTCACTGAAACTGCACCTTGCACGTTTCGCCCGCCCGGACCTTTGCCCCCGCAGCCGGAGACTGGCGAAAGGCCAGTCCTGACCCATTCAGACTGATCACCAGATTCATATGCGCGCAGGCTTGCGTCACCGCGCGCACCCCGCGTCCGCGGAAATCCGGCATTATGAAGACCTTTTCTGATTGCGGATCGCGGATTGCGGATTGCGGATTGGGATTCTGAGATTGCAAATTCTCGGAGCCGATAAATCCGCAACCCGCAATCTGCGATCCGCAATCAGAATCCTCGCCGCCTTCCGACTCGTACTCTTTCGACAACGCGGCCAGGGAGTCGCGGAACGCTTTGTCGTCGGGCGGAATGACATAATCGCCCAGAGCGGCTTCGGCGATCAGGTTGAAGACCGGCGCAGCGACGCTCCCGCCCTGGTGGTTTCCTTGCGGCTCGTCGACCATCACGACTATGGCCAGGCGCGGGTCGGCGGCCGGGACGAATCCCGCGAACGACGGCATGTATTTCGTCTGCGACATCCTTCCATTTTCGACCTTCTGTGGGGTGCCGGTCTTGCCCGCCACAGAGTAACCCGCCAGGTTGATCGCGCGACGGGCGGTGCCGTGCGTCACCACACGCTCCATAAGCCTGACCATCATTTGCGCGGTTCGCTCGCTGACAACTTGTCGCGTTTCGATCTTCGGCTCGTACAACGCGCGCCCGTCCTGCGCCATGATCTTCTTGACGACATGGGGTTTGACCCACACGCCGCGATTGGCGATCGCGCCGACCGCCGCGACGATCTGCAGCAGCGTGACCGACACCTCCTGGCCCATGGCCACCGAACCGATCGAATCGATGCGCCAGTCTTCGAGCGGGTTGACAATGCCCCGAGATTCGCCCGGCAGTTCGATCCCGGTCTTCCGCCCGAAGCCGAACTGCGAGATGTATTCGGAGAATTTCTCCCTTCCGAGCCTCTGGGCGATGCGGATCGCGCCACCGTTCGACGATTTGGCGAACGCGTCCTCAACCGTCAGAGCCCCGTAAGCGTGCGTGTCGCGTATGACGCGTTTGCCGATGGTGATCTGTCCGCCGCCGCAGTTGATCATGTCATCCGGCTCGAACAACCCCTCTTCAAAAGCCGCCGCGTAGGTCACGACCTTGAAGATCGAGCCGGGTTCGTAAGGCCAGCCGATGGCGCGGTTTGCGCGCGACGAGTCGTTAGCGCCTTCGGGACGCTCGTTAGGGTTGAAGGTCGGGACGTTGGCGAGCGCCAGGATCTCGCCTGTTTTCGGGTCCATGACTATCGCGCCGGCGCCTTTAGCGCGGGTCATCCGCACTGCCTCGTCGAGCAGGACCTCGACCCTGTGCTGTAAGACCGCGTCAATCGTCAGGACGACCTGCGCGCCGTTGACCGCCGGGGTCTCGCTCCGATTGTAGGGCCGCCCCGCGGCGTCCCTGTCGAACGCGATCTCGCCGGCTTTCCCGCTCAGCAGGTCGTCGTACTTCTGCTCGACGCCGGCCAGCCCGTTGTCGTACGAGTCGACGTAACCGATCACGCTCGCGGCCAATGAGTCGTTGGGATAGAAACGCTGACTCTCTTTTTGAATCGCGACTCCTCGCAGATTATTTTTGGTGACCGCCTCGGTCACGGCCCGAGAGGTCTCGGGGTCGAGTTTGCGTTTAAGCCAGAGGAAACTCGAATCCCCGGCCAGCCTCTTCAGTAGTTCGGATTGATCGAAGCCGAGCAGCGGAGAGAGCGCGCCGGCGGCTCTCTCGCGGGCGGCCTCCTCTTTGAGCTGCTTCAGATCGACGTAAACCGAATCGGCGATGGCGCTGACTGCGAGTTCGCGCTCTTCGCGGTCGACTATCGGACCGCGCGCGGCGACGACCTTGACTTCCTTACGCTGATTGAGCGCGGCGCGCTCCGAGTAGTGGTCATGCCGCGCCACCTGTAACCACATCAGACGTCCCATGATCACGAACATCCAGAAGCACAGCGCCGAGGCTATCCAGAGCGCGCGGCGGCCCGCGTCGGCGGGCTGCCTGGTCGGACGCCGCGTCGGCTGTCGGAGCTTGCGCTGTCTAGTTCGTTGCATCTTCATGGGAGCCGCCCTGTGTAAGAGGATCGAGGATCGAGGATCGAGGATCGAGGATCGAGGATCGAACAATGATATTCGACGCGATCTTCTATCCTCGATCTTCTATCCTCGATCTTCTACCCTCGATCTTCTTCTTCTTCGTCTTTACTACATTCGCCCTTGCCTTGTTTGCCGCGCCCTCGCGTTTCACCGCGATCACTTTCACGATCTTCACAACCTTCGCCGTTTTTCCAGTCTTCACGCCCCCCACAACCTTCGCTTGTAAAGCTGGTCTGCCCGGCCTGATCGAAAGAGGGGCCTTGTTAACCTGACGGTCGCCCTGGCCGGCCCGAGGCGACGGAACAGGGGAAACGACCCGCCGGGCCGAAGCCTCACTCTGGTCCTCTTCCCTCTCCAGTTTGAGATGGTCAAGTCCGTTCCGCATTCCCGCGCGCTCGACCTCGCCGGCGCTGAGAGCGCGCTGTTGATCGCGCGCCAGAAATTTCTGCTGGCTGGTGTATTCATCAAGCTTCACCTTGAGCTGTTCTTCAGCCTGCGCGATTCTGTATGTGTTGATCTGCGAGCGCAGCGCGAACACGAAGCCCGCGGCGAGCGCCACACCGATCAGGATCATCATCCACATAACTCTAGCCCCGCGGCCTTCTCTTCGACGCCGATCAACAGCGCGGCTTGGTATCCACCTTGAATTCTGTCGCGAACGGGGAACACCCGCCCCCACGCTGAACGCCCCCAACGCCTTTGACGACTTCGCCGGATTTTTCGACCGGGCCTGGCGTTTGGCTACGGCGCCGTTGCGGACTCTTGGCAGGTATCGCGGTGTACTCATTTCCCACACTCCTCTGGATAAACGGCGAATAGCGCCGCTATTTTTTTCCTTCTGTCGAAAAGTGACTCTTTAGATAGAGCCTGACTTACACTTATTGACCGTGGGGATTAAGCTGTTGCTGCGCCGCGCCGATGGCCGTCCCGGGCGTCATCAAATCTTCCTACAGGCGCGCAACTTCGCGCTGCGAGAGCGCGGATTATCAGCGATTTCAGCAGCGCCTGGCTGAATGGCCTTGCGCGTGAGTATCTCCACACGCCTTACCGCTCCGCATCGGCACTCAGGCTGGTTGGGGGGGCACAAGCAACGACCAGACTGAAACCTCAGGGCCTGTTTGATAATCCTGTCTTCGAGCGAGTGAAACGAAATGACCACCAACCGCCCACCCTGTTCCAGCGCGTCAACCGCGTCGGCGACGAATCGATCCAGCCCCTCCAGTTCGCGGTTTACCGCTATGCGAAGCGCCTGGAAAGTTTTTGTCGCAGGATGAATGCGCCAGTGACCTTTCGGATGAACGCTGCGGACAACCAAATCGGCAAGCTGTCCAGTAGTAGTAATGGGCGCCACGTCCCGCTCTCTGACAATGCGACGAGCTATGCGCCGCGCGGCACGCTCTTCACCGTATTCAAAGATGACGTCGGCCAATTCACGCTCGCTGAGATCATTAACTAAATCGGCCGCTGTCAATTTCTGTGAACGATCCATCCGCATATCCAATGGGGATGTGGCCACCGGGTATGCGGATCGATCGGTTGGTGAAGTTACTGACGACGATGGGGATTCGGTAAAATCTTGACCGGAACGAAAGCTGAAGCCGCGCTCCGGCGCGCTCAATTGATATGATGAAATACCGAGATCGGCCAATATGCCCGTAACCGTCTCGATTCTTTTTTCCGCAAGAACCTCTTTGATCAGGCGGTAATCCTTATGCACCGCCATAAACCTTTCGCCAAACTCCGCCAGACGCCCGCTCGCCAGCTCTATCGACTCCGCGTCACGGTCAATCCCGATCACGCGGCTGTTCGGCGACGCCCTCAAAATCAACTCACTATGCCCTCCCAGACCAAGCGTCGCGTCAATGAACAACCCTCCGCGAGCGGCGTCGAGACCCTCAAGAGTCTCCTGGGTCATCACAGGGCGATGGAGTTCCATAAATTCAACAGGAACGGGGGAGGAGACGCCTAAGCGGCACAATCTCTATTTCGGCGTCTCCTGGACCTCAAATACCTAGCCGCGCCAGCGCCTCTGCGTCCTCATCTGTATACGGCTGCGCTTCAAGGCGCGAGCGGCGGAAATTTTCGGCGTTCCATACTTCCAGATATTTCAAATATCCGAAGACCACCACCTCGCCCGCCAGGTTCGCTTCGTTGCGCAACATCGGGTAGATTAAGATCCTTCCTTGCCCGTCCATCTGCTGCATCTGCCCATAATAGTTAGCGCGATCCAGAAACTTCCTCGCTGCCGGAATCATCGAGGGCTGATCGGATAACTTATTTTCAATTTCCTCCCACTCCCGTAGTGGGTAAATCCGCGCGCAATCCCCAAGTAAACTCGTCACATAAAAATCGTCCTGACTATACTTCTCATCGAGGTAGCGTTTGAATGAGGCCGGAATTTTAATCCGCCCTTTGTCATCCATATGCGCGCTGTAGCTACCTCGCAGCATCTCATTCCAATCGCTTTTCTAATCTGTCTTTTAATCTGTCTTTTTAACCGCTCACCTAACCACTATATTCTATCTTTTACCACTTTAGACCACTTGAATGCGGCGTATAGTATGCCAGCGATTAAAAGGTGTCAAGGCATTTATCTCCATAAAATCGTTGATTCACGACTTGAAGTCATAAATGCTAAAGGGTTGAATCTTATAGCTAGTACAGACTTGCTCAAAATAGTGTCAGATTGGCGCACATCGTCCTGGTTTGTGGCTCGTAACGCGCTTTGTGAGCAAAGGCCAGTTGGTGATATAGTTGCGCGCACTATACGCTTGCGGCAGGTAGAAGGGCAGTTTTTTGGGAAATGAACCCACTAATACAATTAATTGGCTTCGGATTGCTGGCGGCAACTGGAAATATTATCGGCGGTTTTTTAATCACCGGGTCACGCCCAACCAGTCAGCGAATGCTCAGATATTTGATTGCGCTCGGAGCCGGTTTCATGCTCGCCGCGGTCTTTCTAGAGGTGATCCCGGAGGTCGCCCTGCAATGGCAGGGCAGCCTAATAAACCCGATGGGCCTGACGCTGGCAGGCTATTTGCTGATCCAATTCGTCGAACACACCATTGCGCCCCACTTCCATTTCGGCGAAGAGACGCACTCCGACGAAATGATGCGACGTGGAGTGGCGACCACTGCGGTCATTGCGCTTTCGATTCACTCTTTCTTTGACGGCGTTGCGATCGCTTCGGGGCAGCTCACGAGTTTCCGGCTGGGATTACTTCTATTCATAGCGGTACTCTTACACAAAATTCCCGAAGGCTTCACGGTCGCTTCAATCGCGCTTGCTTCTGGGCGCGATAATCAGGCGGCGATGCGCGCGACCTCGCTGATCGCCGCCGCGACCTTCGCCGGAATAGTTCTGACATTCGCAGTGCAACCCGCTGTAAAATTTACGCTTCCCTTCTCGGCCGGCGTCACGCTCTACGTCGCCGCGTCCGACTTGATTCCCGAAGTTAATCGCAAAGGTCATAAAGGCGCCGACCTGGGCGCGTCTCTCCTGGTCTTCGCCGGCGCAGCAATCTTTTACCTGGCCCATCTGATGCTGCACGGCATGCTTGACTGAGAGCCGAGATAGGACTTATAGGACTCATGGGACTTATAGGGCTATAAGTCCTATAAGTCCTATTTCAGTGGAGAATTCTATGAACGATCCCACGATCATTACCGACCGTTTAGACGAGTTGCAGCAGGAATGGGAAGAGAAAAGTCTCGAACCGTCGCTGCGGAAGATGCCGGAAAGTCAGGCCGAATTTACGACCGTTTCTCTGAAGCCTATCGGCCGGCTCTACACGCCGCGCGACGTTGAAGACATTGACTTCGAGCGCGACATCAACTTTCCGGGGGCGCCGCCTTACACGCGCGGCGTCCATCCGACCGGCTATCGGGCGAAGCCCTGGACGATGCGGCAATTCGCCGGCTACGGCTCGGCTTTCGACACCAACCGGCGCTTCAAATACTTGCTCGAACACGGGCAGACAGGGCTTTCGACGGCCTTCGACCTGCCGACGCTGATGGGTTACGACTCCGACCATCCATTCTCTGAAGGCGAGGTCGGCAAATGCGGCGTCGCGATTTCGTCGCGCGAAGACATGGAAGTCCTCTTCGACGGAATCCCGCTCGACCGGGTTACGACCTCGATGACGATCAATGCGCCCGCCTCGATGATATTCGCCTTCTTCCTGGCGGTGGCCGAAACCAAGGGGGCCGATTGGCGCGACGTCGGCGGAACGCTGCAGAACGACATCTTGAAAGAGTACATCGCGCAGAAGGAGTGGATCTATCCGCCGCGCCCATCGATGCGGCTGGTCACCGACACGTTCAGGTTCTGCGCCGAGCGGATGCCCAAATGGAACTCGATTTCGATCTCCGGCTACCACATCCGCGAAGCCGGGGCGACCGCCGCGCAGGAACTGGCCTTCACGCTGCGCGACGGAATCGAGTACGTCGAATACGGCGTCCGCGCGGGCCTCGACGTCGACGAATTCGCGCCGCGGCTGTCGTTCTTTTTCAACGCGCACAACGACTTCTTCGAAGAGGTCGCCAAATACCGCGCCGCGCGGCGCATCTGGTATCGGGTGATGACCGAGCGGTTCAAGGCTAAGAACCCCCGCTCACATCAACTGCGCTTCCACGCGCAGACCGCCGGCGTCAGCCTCACGGTGCAGCAGCCGATAAACAACATCTCGCGCGTGGCGATTCAGGCCCTGGCCGCCGTGCTCGGCGGCGCGCAATCGCTGCACTGCGACGGCTACGACGAAGCGCTGGCGCTCCCGACCGAGCGCGCGGCGCTGATCGCCCTCCGGACTCAACAGATCATCGCTCACGAAACCGGCGCGACCAACACCGTCGACCCGCTCGGCGGCTCGTACTTCGTCGAGAAGCTGACCAGTGAACTCGAAGAAGAGGCCTGGGACTATTTCCGCAAGATCGACGCGATGGGCGGAATGGTCGAAGCCGTCGAAGCCGGGTTCCCGCAGAAAGAGATTCACGAATCGGCCTACCGGCACCAGCGCGCGGTCGAGCGCGGCGAGAAGTTGATCGTCGGCGTCAACGCCTACCAGATGAACACCGACGAACTCGGCGAGCCGAACATCCTGCAGATCGACGAATCGGTGGCGAGGCTGCAGGAAGAGCGCCTGGCGAAACTCCGAGCCGAACGCGACAACGCCGCCGCGCGGCGCGCCCTCGATGAATTGAGGCGCGGCGCCGAAGACCCGGACGCCAACACGATGCCGCTGCTGATCGATTGCGCGCGCGCCGATTGCACGCTCGGCGAAATGTGCGACGCGCTGCGACCGGTGTTCGGCGAATACCAGGAGCCGGCCTTTTGATCGCGGACTGCGTGTCAGTACCGCGAGCGGTAGCGAGTG
Source organism: Blastocatellia bacterium (assembly GCA_035275805.1). GTDB lineage: Bacteria > Acidobacteriota > Blastocatellia > RBC074 > RBC074 > JAJVID01. Next base: position 10,237 of record DATEMG010000696.1, on the reverse strand, counting down.
TGGCTCAATAAACGAAGCCATGTGGGCCACGCTCGCTACCGCTCGCGGCGCTGGCATGCAATCGTCTGAAACACCGGCGCTCACGTCGGCGTTTATCAAATGCGACGGGCGAGTTATCATAACTTCCCGTCATGTCCGTTTTCAAAATTCTCATTCGGTATATCCAACATCCGGTAATTCAAAGTTGAAAGGAACTTAGTTTATGAACAACGCTCAACGCTTTACGCGCGCGCTACTGGCCATTGCGCTCGCAATTTCGAGCGTTACGACTTATGGGCGCGATACGCAGAAGCCGTCATCCACTAAAGGAGGGCCGAAAGACGGCCCTCCGGCGGCGAAGCCGGCGGCGGAGAAGCCGGCGGCGAAGCCCTCGCCCGGCAAGACGGTCAACGTCAATTTTAAAGACGTAAAATTGAAGAACGGCCTGCGCGTGTTGCTCGTCGAAGACCACAGCGCGCCGGTCGTCTCCGTGGCCATCACCTTCGACGTCGGCTCGCGCAACGAGCGCAAGGGCCGCACGGGTTTCGCACACCTCTTCGAGCACATGATGTTCACGGGCTCCGAGAACGTGGGCAGGAACGAATACTCGCTGTGGATCGACACCAACGGCGGCTCGAACAACGCGACGACCAGCGAAGACCGCACGCTCTATTACGCCACCGTGCCGTCGAACCAGCTCGACATGATTCTCTTCCTCGAATCCGACCGCATCCGCGCGCTCGACGTGTCGCAGGAGAGCCTCGACATCCAGCGCAAGGCCGTTCAAGAAGAGCGCCGGCTGCGCGTGGACAACGAGCCTTACGGCAAGACCGAGGAGAGGTTCCAGGAAGTGATGTTCGACAACTTCGCCTACAAACATTCTGTCATCGGCTCGATGGAAGACCTGAACGCGGCCAGCCTGCAGGACGTGAAAGAGTTTTTCCGAATTTATTATGCGCCGAACAACGCCGCGCTCGCCCTGGTCGGCGATTTCAAGGCCGACGAGGCGCTCGCCAAGATCAAAAAATATTTCGAGGGCATTCCGTCGCAGTCCGCGCCGCCGAAAGTCTCGACGACCGAACCTGAACAGACCGCCGAGCGCCGCTTCGCTGAGCAAGACCCTTTTGCGCGTCTGACCCAGTTGCTGATCGGTTACAAGGGCGTCGTCTCCAACACGCCGGACGCCTACGCCCTTCAGGTTTTGAATTCGGCTCTGTCCGGTGGGCAAAGCTCCAGGTTCTACCAGAAACTGGTTAAGGAGAAGGAGCTGGTCACGAACGTTTTTGCGTTCCCGAGTCCGTTCCGCGGCGGCGGCTACTACCAGATCACCGCTATGGTCGCGCCCGGCAAGAAGGTCGAGGACGTCGAGGCCGCGATCAACGAGGAGATCGAGCGGTTGCAGCGCGAACCCATCGCCGATTGGGAGTTAGACAAGGCCAAGAACTCGGCGCGGCGCGGTTCGATTCAATCGCTCCAAAGTTCGCTCGGCACGGCGATCCGGTTGAGCGAATACGCGGTCTTTTACAACGACCCGGGCCTGATCAACACGCAATTCCAGAAATTCGCCGCAGTCACCAAAGCCGACGTGCAGCGCGTGGCGCAGAAGTATCTGAAGCCCGCCAACCGCACGGCCGCCGTTACAACCCCGGCGAAACAGCAGCCTTGATAGGATTTACAGGACCTATCGGACCTACAGGTCCGATAGGTCCTATTAAGCAGAGGAAAGCAATGAAACGAATATCCGGAATGACGACGGCGATGGCGCTCGCCCTGGCCGCGAGCGTCGCGCTGGCTCAACAGCCGCAGACGCTGAAAGGCGTGGTGATTAAGGGCAAGACGCCCATTAACAAGGAAGTTCTGAAATTCGCGATGCCGAAGGCCTATGAAACGGAGCTCGGCAATGGGCTGCGAGTGATCGTTCTCGAAAACCACAAGCTGCCGACCTTCGCGATGCAGATGGTCGTGATGAGCGGCGGGCTGAGCGACCCGGCCAGTCAGCCTGGCGCGGCCCAATACGCCGCAGCCATGCTGCGCGAAGGGACGAAGACGCGATCGAGCAGGCAGGTGGCCGAGGCGGTCGAATCGCTGGGCGCGACTCTCAGCGCCAGCTCCGGCCTCTCGTCGCCGATCAGCCAGATCACGGCCGGCGGGCTGATCGAGAATTTCGATCAGATCATGGGATTGTTCGCCGACGTGATCCTGAATCCGAGCTTCCCCGCCGACGACCTGAACAAACTGAAGACACGGGCCACCGCGCAACTACGCGCCCAACGCTCGCAGCCGGGATTCCTGGCCAACGAGATGTTTTTGAAAACAATGTACGGCGCTCATCCGGCCAGCCGCGCCGCCCTGACACCCGCGCAAATCCAGGGCATCACGCCCGAGACGCTCAAGCAGTTTCACGCGGCGTACTACAAGCCGAACAACGCCATTTTCGCCATAGTCGGCGACGTCAACCCATCCGAGATCGTGGCGAAACTGGAAAAGACTTTCGGGGGTCAGCAAGGCGACGCCCAACATGGATTATGGACGCGCGGCGACGTCCCGCTGCCGGACCTGCCCAAGGTCAGTGAACCCGGCCAATCGAAGATCTACCTGATCGACCGCCCCGGATCGGAACAGACCAACCTGATCCTCGGCAATCTTTCGATCGAACGCAATGACCCAGACTATTACGCCCTGGACGTGATGAACCAGGTTCTGGGCGGCGGGGCCAGCGCGCGTCTCTTCCTGAACCTGCGTGAAGACAAGGGATATACCTATGGAGCGTACAGCGGATTCAATGCGGCTAAATACCGTGGCGTCTTCCGCGCGAGCGCCGAAGTGCAGACCAAAGTCACCAAAGGTTCGATGGACGAGTTGATCTACGAATTCAAACGCATCCGCGACGAGAAGACGCCCGACGACGAATTCGACCGCGCCAAACGCACGATCGTCGGCGGCTTCGCGATGCAGCTCGAATCGCCGCAATCGCTGCTCGCCAACATCATCACGCAAAAAATTTACAATCTCCCCGCCGATTATTGGGACGCCTACCCGCAAAAGATCGCCGCCGTGACGGCGGACGACGTTCAGCGCGTCGCGCGAAAATACCTCGACCTCGAGAAGCTGCAGATAGTCGCAGTCGGAGACGCCAACCAGATCGCCGACATGATGAAGCAGTTCGGCGGCGTCGAACTTTATGACACGGAAGGCAAGCTCCTAAAATCGTCTTCCGCAGAAGCGAAGACGAATTAAATCGAGAATGGGAATGGGGAATGGGGAGTGGGGAATGGGGAGTAGGAAGTCTAAAGTTCCATTCAGACTTCTCCACTCTCCACTCCCTACTCCCGATAGTTATATGGCCGAAACCAAAATCAGAGTTCTGTTAGCCAAGCCCGGCCTCGACGGGCATGACCGCGGCGTCAAAGTCATCGCGCGCGCGCTACGCGACGCTGGGATGGAAGTGATCTACACCGGATTGCGCCAAACCCCGGAACAGATCGTCAACGCCGCCATGCAGGAGGACGTCGACATCGTCGGGCTTTCGATCCTGTCGGGCGCGCACATGACGATCTTCCCTCGCGTTGTCGAATTGATGCGCGATAAAGGGATGAACGACGTGTTGCTGTTCGGCGGCGGCATCATCCCCGAAGACGACGTCCCTAAACTCAAGGAGGCCGGCGTCGGCGCGGTCTTCCTGCCCGGGGCTTCGACAGAAGACATAATCAAATACATCCGCGAGAGCGTGAAACCGCGCGACTGAGAAGATGCTTTCCGCTCAAGACATAATCGAAGCCGAATCGCGCATCCGCCCGCTGGCGCGCGAGACGCCCGTAGACCATTCTCTTCATCTGAGCCGGCTTGGAGACGCCGACGTCTATCTCAAACTCGAACTCCTGCAACACACCGGCTCGTTCAAACTCCGTGGCGCGACGAACAAAATTCTCTCGCTCGACGACGCGCAATTGCGCCGGGGCGTTATCGCGGCCTCGACGGGCAACCACGGCATGGGCGTCTGTTACGCGGCGCGTCACGCGGGGACAGCTGCGACGATCTATCTGCCGCGCGACGTCTCGGAAGAGAAACTGGCGGTGATCAAACACCTCGGCGGAGTCCCCGTTCTGTCTGACGGCGATTGCCTCGAAGCGGAACACGCGGCGCGCGAAGCCGCCCGTAAATCGGGTCAGGTCTTCATCTCCCCATACAACGACCTTCAGGTCATCGCCGGTCAGGGCACAATCGGCCTTGAGATGGCGCGACAGTTGGACCGGATTGACGCGATCTTCGTCACGGTCGGAGGCGGTGGATTGATCGCCGGAATCGCGGCTTATTTGAAATCGGTCAGCCCACACACGCGCGTCATCGGCTGCTGGCCCGAGAATGCGCGCTCTCTCTATGAATGTTTGCGCGCGGGCAGGATCATTGAAGTCCCGGAAGAGCCGACGATCTCGGAAAGCACCGCCGGCGGCCCTGAGGAAGGCTCCATCACTTTACCGCTCTGCCAGCAATTGATTGACGATTATGCGCTGACCTCCGAAGCGGAAATCCGCGAGGCGATGAGACTGATCTTCGACAAAGAGCATTGGGCCATCGAAGGCTCGGCGGGCGTCGCCGTCGCGGCTTACCTGAAAGAGCGCAAGAGATTCGCCGGTCAAAATGTCGCGATTATCCTTTGTGGACGCAACTTTTCTAACAAAACTTTTCTCGACTTTATGACGTCTCATTAAGTCTTAATCCGCGGTACCCCTAGAGCATATTAACATTTAAGTCTCCCGCCCGACGCGGCGGGCCAAGGAGGCCAAGGAGGTATGATAATGAAGAGGTTCATGAATTGGTTTGTGATGGCGGCGCTGGTAGCCGTCATAATCCCGGCGGCTGGCCTGGCGCAGGGACGACGGAATGGCGTCAACGAACGCCAGCAAAATCAGCGACAGCGGATTCGACAGGGCGTTCGCAGCGGCGAGTTGACGGGTGTCGAGGCGGCGCGGCTCCGGAACCGGCAGTCGCAAATTCAGCTGAATGAAGCGCGGGCGCGCCGTTCAGGCGGCGAGTTCACTCCAGAGGAGCGAGCGCGAATCCAGGGCCAGTTGGATCGGTCGAGCGGGAGAATCTATCAGCAAAAGCGCGATGCCCAGGACCGCATCCCCAATAACACCATCAACGAACGCCAGGATAACCAGCGAGATCGGATTCGACAGGGCGTTCAAAGCGGCGAGTTGACGCGGGTCGAGGCGGCGAGGCTTAGAAGGCAGGATTCGCAAATCAGGCTGAACGAGGCCCGCGCGCGCCAGTCCGGCGGCGAGTTCACGCCGCGGGAGCGGGGGCGAATCCAGCGACAGCTGAATCGGGAGAGTCGCCGCATCTATCGGCAGAAGCACGACGCCCAGGATCGTAATCCTTAACAGGCGCCAGGTTTCAGGTGTCAGGTGTCAGGAATCTGCGAAATCGCTCTTTTACTGACGCCTGGCGCCTTGAACCTGAAACCTGAAACCTGAAACCTGAAACCTCATTATTTCGGCATTTCAGGCGAGATGCTGGTGCGCAATTCGGATCGCAACTTTTCGATCTCGGTCAATTTGTCCTGAATGCGCTGGAACAACGCCGATTGCGCCTTGATTCCCTCTTCGACCAAGAACGCCGCGGCCTCGGCGCGGCTCCTGAAAACTCCAGCCGACACCAGCGTGTCCACCTTGTCGGATGATTCGTCGCTCAAACGGAGCAACACCGTCGTGTCGCGGACGTTGATGGCGCGCTCGACCGCTTTGCTGAAGGTGTCGGGCACGCGGCTGAACAGGTCGCGCAGCGTCGAAGTGATTTCGTCAATAGTCTCTCCGGCGCGGCTGCCGGAGCCCTGCTGTCGATTCTGCGACGTCAGCGGACCGCCGGCATCGTTCGGTTGATTCGGATCATTGTGATGTTCGCTCATAACCCCTCCTTTCCTGGGAGCGCTCCCAGGGAGCGATCCCAGGCCTCATTGACCATCTGAAATATTCGCTTCGATCTTATGGAACTCAAGCCCATAAGCCACCAGCGAAAACGGCAGGCGCAGAATCGCTTCGTTGTAAGCCGCGACCGCCTGCAGGTAATTATTGCGCGCCGCGTTCGTCGCTTCAATCGACTTTGTAAACTCATCGATCAGGCGCAGGTACGCGTCATTCGCCTTCAAATCCGTGTACGTATCGCCGAGCGCCGCGACCAATGCGGTCTGCTGATTCAACTCGCGGTAGGCAGTGAGGATTCCCTCAGCCCTGCTCTCTTTCACCGCCTCTGCCAGCGCGCCGCGGGTTGTTTTCACCCCGCCCAGTGGCGGCGGCTCGACTTTCAAAACGGCCTTCGCGGTCTCCATCGCTTTGACGGCGGCTTCGACCTGCTTGCTGATTGCGGCGATGAACGCGCCCCAGCCCGCGACGGTCGCATGTTTGCGTTTCCCCAGCTCGTCTTTCGCGTATGGGAAGAGTTTGTCCACAGGGTAGAGCCTGCGATTGTTTTCGAACTGCTCCCACGTCCATTTCTCTTCCTTGTCGCCGGCGGCGGGCGGGGCGAAGACCAGACGGATCGCCTTGCCGGCCTGGGCGGCGTCCGAAGGCGCGCGCTCTTTGATTGTGGCCTCGGCCTTGCCGTCGGGGCGCATCGTAAGGCTGGTGACTTCGATCACCGTGTCGAGTTCGTTGGCGATCGCTGAGCTTGGCGATTCATTCAGCGCGTTCAATCGCCGCGCGACGCTGATATAGAGTTCGTCCTTCTTCATCTCTTTGCCGCCCGGGCCGTTTTGCGCCAGCGCGTCGATCTGGCCAATCCAGCCAATCCAGGAGGATAAGGCCGCCGCGACCGCGAAGAAAAAGAAGATTGAAGGCAGGTTCCATTTACGCATTGTCGCTCCTTGGGGGTCCGTCCACGAAGTCACACGAAGCTCCACGAGAGTCGAATCGGACTTCGCGCCTCTTTGTGTTTCTTCGTGGACGATCTTTAATTTTACAAGTCCGATTCATTACGGCATCATTTATCTAGCGCCGTAATTCGGGCGCGGATATTTTTCTAAAAAGGAGTCTAGGCTATTCCTCAAATCGAAGGCAAGACATTGGGGTTGAAAGCGAATCAATTGCGGCGGCTGGAGAAGATGTATCAACGACGCATCCCACCGCCCCAGATCGTCACGCCGGAATTCGCGCGCCAACTGACCGAAATTTCGCATGAAATCGGCCGGCAGGTGGGCGTGCTGGTTGACCGCAAGGGTCACGTCACCGACGTCGTCGTGGGCGACGCGACCAAGATCGTGTTGCCGGCGCAGGACCGCTCGCGCCTGGGCCATTCTCGCTTCAACGGTCTGCGGTGCCTGCACACGCACATTCGCGGCGAAAAGGGCTTGACGCATGACGACCTGACCGATCTCGCGCTACTGCGGCTTGATTTGATGGCTGCGATCGACGTCGATCCGGGCACCGGATTGCCGGGGATGGTTCGCGCCGCGCACCTGCTGCCGGCTAAAGCGAGCGGGCCCAACGGCGATGAGAACGGGGATGCGGAAGCCTTCCGATTCCTCGACCCGCAGCTCCCCGGCCGCCTCGACATTGATTTCATCGAGCTGATCACATCGCTCGAAGAAGAAATGGCGCGCAACCGGGGCGCGCGCCGAGCTTCGGACAACCGCGACCGCGCGATCCTGGTCGGCGTGACCACGGGGACGACGGCCGAAGCGCGCGATTCGATGGACGAATTGCGCGAACTGGCGATCTCAGGCGGGCTGGTCACGCTCGACGAAATCATTCAACGCCGTTCGACGCTCGACCCGAAGACGCTAGTCGGCAAGGGCAAGCTCGACGACATCATCATCCGCAGCCTGCAACTCGGCGCGGACATGATCGTCTTCGACCGCGAACTCTCGCCCGCCCAGGTGCGCGCCATCAACGAGGCCACCGACCTGAAGATTCTCGACCGTTCGCAACTGATACTCGACATCTTCGCCCAGCGCGCGCAGACCGCCGAAGGGCGCATTCAGGTCGAGCTGGCGCAGTTGAAATACCTGCTGCCGCGATTGTCCGGCAGTGGCGCCGAGATGTCCCGGCTGATGGGCGGCATCGGCGGACGCGGGCCCGGCGAAACCAAGCTCGAAGTCGACCGCCGCCGCGTGCGCGACCGCATCGCGTTGCTCGAAGACAAACTGAAACACGTCCGCGAAAGCCGGCGCCAGCGCCGCGTCCAACGCGTCCGGCGCGACATGCCCGTGGTCTCGATCGTCGGTTACACCAACGCCGGCAAAAGCACCCTGCTCAATGCGCTGACCAACAGCCAGGTCGTCGCCGAGCAGCGGATGTTCGCCACGCTCGATCCGACCAGCCGCCGACTGCGGTTGCCGCATGACCAGGAGATCATCATCAACGACACCGTGGGCTTCATCCGCGACCTGCCGAAAGACCTTCTCGCCGCGTTCAAAGCGACACTGGAAGAGATGGAGGAATCCGACCTCCTGATCCATCTGGTCGACGCCTCCAGCCCTCAGCTCGAAAATCAGATCGCTTCGGTCAATCGCATCCTGGGCGAATTGCAGCTCGACGCCCTCCCACGATTGCTGGTCTTCAACAAGATGGATCTGGTCGATCCGGAAGAATTGGAGAACCGGAAGCGTTTGTATACCGCTATTCCGGTCTCGGCGATTAATCGTTCGACGTTGGGAACGCTGGTGAATGAAATCAGCCAGCGGCTTGTCGCTGACCAGAGCGACGGAATTTGAGTGAAATTGAGATATGACAACACGCAAAATGATACAAAAGCGTGGAGCTCAAAAAGAATGCTTTCGATTGGATATCCCGACTTTTCATGGGCGCCCATACTGATGGAACACCCTCTTTCAATCCGCCTGGCCACGATCGATGACGCCGATACGCTGACCGAACTCGCCTGGCGCACATTCCACGACGCTTTTTCGTCGATGAACTCGCCGGAGAACATGGAAGCTTACAGGCGGGGGAAATTCACCCTGCAAGAATTCTCGGCGCAGATCGCCGACCCACGCGCGACTTTCCTGATTGCCGAGATCGAGGCAACTCCGGTCGCATACGCCAAACTATACGACGGCGAGGTCCCGGCTTGTGTCAGTGGCCTGGCGTCAGTCGAGATCGAGCGGTTCTATGTAGACCGGCATTATCACGGCAAGGGCCTCGCGCAAACGCTGATGCAAGTCTGTCTCGACCGCGCGAGACAATCGGGCCACGAAACCGTCTACCTGGGCGTGTGGGAGAATAATCACCGCGCCATCGCCTTTTACCATAAATATGGATTTGAGATCGTCGGCTCGCACACCTTCCAATTGGGCGACGAAACGCAGAACGATTTCTGGATGGAGAGAAGATTGCAGGAGTCGGCGCAATGAACGTCCCCCTAACTGTCTGGCTCGCGCTCTGCCTGATCTGGGGTTCGACCTGGCTCTTCATCAAGCTCGGATTGCGCGACCTGCCCCCGTTCACATTCGCCGGGCTACGTTTTCTACTCGCGTCGGCGATCCTCTGGGCGATCGTTGTCGCGTGGCGGCGGCCTTTGCCGAAAAACTGGCGCGACTGGTTGAGGCTCGCGTGGGTGGGAAGTATTTCCATCGCGTTGAATTTCGGCTTGATATTCTGGGGCGAGCAACACATCAATTCGGGACTGGCGGCGGTCCTGCAAGCGACGATCCCCGCCTTCGGCCTCTTCTTCGCTCACTACTATCTTCCGAACGAACGCCTCACGGGGCGAAAGCTGGTGGGCGCGGGCGTCGGGATCGCGGGCGTGAGTTTGATCTTTTATGATCAGATGAAAATCGAAGGCGCGGCGGCGCTGCAGGGGTGCGCCGCGCTGCTGCTGAGTTCGGTCTGTGTGGCCTACTCGAACGTCTTTATCAAAGCCCGCCTACAACACGTCGATTCATCGGTGATATCCGCGGGGCAGATGGTCTGTGGAATCTTCCCGCTGCTCGCGTTGGGCGCCGTTTTTGAAGGCGACCCGTTAGCGCATCGATGGTCCGCGCAATCTGCGCTGGCGCTGGTTTATCTGGCGCTCATCGGCTCTGTGCTCGGCTTCCTGCTCTATTTCTGGCTCGTCACGAAGATCGAGGTGACGAAGACAATGTTGATTTCGCTCGTCACGCCGGTCACGGCGTTATTGATCGGATGGCTGACCCTCGACGAGAAATTATCCTGGCGCGTAGCCGCCGGGAGCGTCGCGATTCTGGCCGGAATCCGGTTGATCGTCTACCAGCCAAGATCGAGGACCAAAAATTGAGAGACTAGATCGGATTGCAATTAAA
>DATEMG010000695.1:0-4439 GCA_035275805.1 Blastocatellia bacterium | reverse complement strand
ACGTTTGTAGTTAAACTGGATATCGCCAGAAAAAAACGCTAAACACGAGAAAACTTAGTTTACAGTCTATTCATTTGTCATTTGATATTGGTCATTGACGGAGGAGATCTCGAATCAATGCCCAGTGTTCATCGGGCGATGTCCCGACCAACGACAAATGAACAATGAATAATGACAACTGACATTAGCAACCGGCGAACTTCGTCTCCGACATTTCGCCGGTCAACTGGCGGAGGATGAAACCTTTGGCGAACGCCCAATCGCGTTTAAGCGTCGCGACCGAAATACCGAGAGCTTCGGCGGCTTCCTTTTCAGTAAACCCGCACAAAAATCGCAGTTCCACAATCTCGCCGGCGCGCTGCGAAATTTGCTCCAGCCGGCTGAGCGCTTCCTCCAGCGCCAGCAGGTCTTCGGGCCGCTGCCAGACGAAGCCCTGCGCCTCGCTAAAAGATATCTTGGCTAGATGGCCGCCGCGCTTCTCCGCCCTCGCCGCTCGTCCGTAATCAGCCAGGATATGGCGCATCTGCCGACCCGCCACCCTGAAGAAATGGACACGGTCCACCCATTCGATATCAGTGTCGCCGAACAGGCGCAGGTATACTTCATGCACCAGCGCGGTCGCTTGCAATGTATGGTCGGGACGTTCATACCGCAGGTAGTATCGAGCCAGACGGCGAAGCTCCTGGTAAACCATGTCAAAAGCCTCGTCCGCTGCCGCTTTATTACCCTGTCTTATGTCAATGAGCAATGTCGAAAACTCGATAGGCTGACGGATCGACATTTGTGGCCTCCAAATGTGACAACGTTCGTCGGGATCATCTATTTTTTCTGGGCATGGAGCTTATGGGGGGCATAATGTAACATATAACGGCTGAGGGTCAAAAATTTTCTTGCCGTTTTGAGCTGTTTCGCCTCAATTTTCCGCTTTATCGTTAACCGCGTGCTCAGCCAGAGAAGATTGAATGGGTGATCCATATATGACATTGGAAGAGTGGCGCAGAGCGAAGGAGGTCTTTGACGTCGCGTGGGAATTGGAGCCGCGCGCGAGGGAAAGCTATCTGGCCGCCGCTTGCGGGGGCGAAGAATTTGTGCGCGCCGAGGTCGAGCGTATGCTGTTCGAGCTCGCGCAAAATGAAGATTTCCTCGAAGAACCATTGCTGTTCGACGCCGCGCTATTACCCGTGGGAGAGCAGGCCGGACGGATCGTTGGCCGGTATCGACTCGTACGTGAGATCGGGCGCGGCGGGATGGGGTCGGTCTATCTGGCTGTTCGCGCCGACGAAGTCTATGACCAGGAGGTTGCGGTCAAACTAGTTTGGCCAGGGCCGGACGCCGCCGGGGTCGAGCTACGTTTCTGGCAGGAGCGGCGGATTCTGGCCGCGCTCAATCATCCCAACATCGCGCGGCTGCTTGACGGCGGCGCGACAGAAGACGGCCAGCTTTACCTGGTGATGGAATACGTCGCCGGCGCGCCGATCACACAATACTGTGAGGAGCATAAGCTTTCTATCCTTGATCGGTTGAAGCTTTTCCGCTCGGTCTGTTCAGCCGTCGCGCACGCGCATCAACATCTGGTCATCCACCGCGACCTCAAACCGCCGAACATCCTCGTTGCCGAAGACGGAGTCGTCAAACTGCTCGATTTCGGCATCGCCAAATTGCTCACTCCCGAAGCAGTCGACGCCTCCGGCCCGCTGACGCGAACGGGGCTGCATCTGTTGACGCCTGAATACGCCAGCCCGGAGCAGGTGCGCGGCGATGAGGTCACCACGGCGAGCGATGTCTATTCGCTCGGCGTTTTGCTTTACGAACTGCTGACAGGCCATCGGCCTTATCAATTTAAATCTCCGGCTTTCGGCGAAATCGCGCGCGTGATTTGCGAAGAGGAGCCGAAGCGTCCGAGCGCGGACATTAAACCGGCGGATCAATCGCTCTCCCGCCGCCTGAGAGGCGATCTCGATCAGGTTGCGCTCAAGGCGCTGCGCAAAGAACCGGAGCATCGCTACCAATCACCCGCGCAGTTGAGCGATGACATTCAACGCCACCTCGACGGCGAGCCGGTCGTTGCGCGACCCGCCACGCTGCGTTATCGCGCGACGAAGTATGTCAAACGAAACAAGGCATTCACCGCCGCCGCCGCCGTTTTTCTGCTCGCCATGACCGTGGGACTGATCGTGGCGCTGTGGCAATTGCGCTTCTCGCGTGAACGCGAGCGCGAGCAACGCCGCGAGCTTTACGTCGCGCGTCTGCGCCAGGCCAGTGTGGATTTTGCGGCAGGAAATATGGCCGGCTATCAGGAGGCGTTGGACAACTGCGTCCCGAAGAATGGAGAGGAGGAGTTGCGCGGCTTCGAGTGGCGCTACCTCTGGCGACGCGGCCATCGCCAGAAATTGACGCTGCATATGCCCGACGAGTTTCAAAGCGCGAGTTTTATTCCTGGAGGACGGCTGATGACGTTGGGCTATGACAACACCATCAGGATGTGGGACGCGGAGACGGGCCAGGAATTGAACCTCTGGCGTCGCGCATCGGCAATGGGGCCCCTGCTCAATCTGGAAGCGGGGAAATTGTTGACGATGGAAGACGAAAACACGCTCGGGATACTGGATGCGCAATCCGGGAAGGCGCTGCTCACATTAACCGACACGTCATCAAAGATCACCACGTTTACGCGTGATGGCGGGAGAATATTCACGGGGCACGACAATGGAGAGATCAAGTTATGGGATCCGGCGACGGGCCGTCAGATCGACGCGCTGCGCGGACATCGAGGCGCCGTCACACATTTCATCATCGCAAGCGATCGACGGGGCGCCTTGCAAACAATGGTCACAGTGATCGACAGGGCGATGGCGCAGTTATGGGACCTGAAGAACCGCAACTTGATCTCTACATTCTCAGAAAGGGATATACAGAATCTCGGTTACGCCCCCGACGCCGAATGGTTTTGGACGCTCGTCGATGGGAAAACTGTGATATTCCGGGATATGACCACGGGACGGACGCGCGGCGCGATCACCGAACCCAACAATGTAATTCTGATCGCAGGCGCGCAAAGTCTGCGGGGAGAACAATATTTCATTACGGGCGGTAAGGATCGTACGATAAAACTTTACGATCTATCTTCTTTCCGCCGCCGCGCCATCTTTGCCGGTCATACGGAATGGGTTGGGACCTTCAACTTTTCGCCAGACGGCAATTTGCTGGCGAGCGGAAGCAGTGACCGCACAATCAGGCTCTGGGACGTCGCCACTCAGCGCGAACTCGCGCTCCTCAAGAGCCATACTGGCGCGGTGAAGGAAGTGGGCTTTTCCGCCGACGGCAAGCATCTGATTTCCACAAGCGCCGATTCGGTGAAACTTTGGGACGTGGCCGAGGCGCTCACGCCCGACAGTCTCATTGGCCATCGGGGTAACGTTTTCTCCGTCGCCTTCTCGCCCGACGGACGCCTTCTCGCCACCGCGAGCGAAGACCGCACGATCAAGATTTGGGAAGTAGCGACGGGCCGTTTGCTCGCCACTCTCGAAGGCCACACGAAACAGGTCCTCTGCGTCGTTTTTTCGCCGGACGGCAAGCTGATCGCCTCGTCAGGTGATGATCGGACGGCGCGCGTCTGGGATGTGAGCGGGGGAAGACTGCTTCAGACGCTCACCGGCCACAACCACCAGATTCATTCCGTCGCCTTTTCGCCTGACGGGAAGACGCTGGCGACGGGCAGCGATGACTATACAATCAAACTCTGGGATGCTGCCACGGGCCGGGAACTCCGTACGCTCGCAAGGCATGGCAGGGAAGTCTGGTCGGTCGCATTCTCGCCCGACGGTCGCACGCTCGCTTCAGGCAGCGTGGACAGGACAATCAAACTCTGGGATGTCGCGACGGGGCGGGATGTGGCGACGCTCGCGGGACACGCCGACTGGATCTGGTCGGTCAACTTTTCCCGCGATGGCAAGCGGCTGCTATCGGGCAGCGCGGATAACACTGCGCGGTTGTGGGACCTGAGGACAAAACGGACGCTGATCACTTTCGATGGCCACTCGAACGAAGTCTTTGAAGCCGTCTTCTCGCCCGACGAGAAGCGCATAGCCACGGCCAGCAACGATCACACGATCAAGCTCTGGAACGCCGAGACTGGGCAGGAATTGCTCACGCTCGAAGACCACAAGGATGAGGTCTGGTCGGTCGCGTTTTCGCCTGACGGGCAAACACTGGCGAGTGGAAGTTGGGATCGGACGGCTCGACTGTGGCGGGCGTTCAGCGAGGCCGAAGCGCGGACACGAATCAAGTAGATGTTGTTCGGCCTGCCGCTCTCGTCAACGGCGCTTCGCGGAGACAGGGAAGCTAGAGCGGGTTGGGGATGAGTGTACGGTGTTGCGGCTCGGTACGGTACCGGGAGCGGTAGCGACCGGGCGCCAGTGACCCGGTCGCTACCGCTCCCG
>DATEMG010000694.1:0-3931 GCA_035275805.1 Blastocatellia bacterium | reverse complement strand
GCGCCGTCTCGCCGCGCGCGGTTTCGCTGATGTAATTGAAATTGGCCAGGTTCGGAAGAAGGTGGTAAAGCGCGCGGCTGACCGCTCGCGCGACAGCCGAACTTGAAGTTTCGGCGAGGAGCTTCAGATCGGGACTCCACCGGCCGATCAGAAAGATCAGCAGCGCGAACAGCGCCGACAGCGCGGGCGACGAGAAGCACGAGAACAACAAGGCCACGGCCGTGATGATCGCCAGTTCCAGGAAAATCATCCAGACCGCAGGCCACAATCGCAACTGGGCGGCGGCGACGCCGCCTTGCGCGTAAATCAGCGCAATCGCGACCGCCGTCGCCGTCGCCGCGCTGCTCATAAACAGCGTCAGGCACAAGCCGAAATATTTGCCCAGTATGAACTCCGAGCGGCGTACCGGCTTCGAGAGGATGTTGGCGATTGCGCCGTTCTCGATGTCTTTTGAGACAAGCCCGATGCCCAGAAGGATGGCGATCAGCGCGCCGAAGATAGTCAGGGCGGACAGCCCGAGATCGATGATGATCTTCGTTTCCTGCCCGACCGCGATGCGCCCTATCACGACCGACGCGACGACCAACAGGATGGCGAGCAGAACCATGTTGTAGAGCGCGCGGTCCCGCGCCGATTCTCGAAACGTGTTGAGGGCGATTGGTATGATCTTCAAGGCATGAAGCCGATTGTTCATAGTACCGTCCTAAGGCGGAAAGGGACTGTAACCAAACCCTTCCGCCTGAAGGCAGGGCTACGAATTTTTCCGCGCGATCAAATAATAAAGCAAATCCACTGCAGGCGGCTGCAAGCCGAGCTGGCGGATCATCCCGACGACCTGGCCGCGGTGGAGCGTCGCGTGGTTGACCACGTGCTGCATCTGTTCGGCGAGTGGGAGCGTGAACGGCTCGCCTTTGATGTTCTTGTAGCTCAAATCCTGGCGCAGTCTCTCCTCGGTCAAATTTTCGAGCAACTGCCGTCGCTCGGCTTCGATCTCCCGCCACCGCGAACGCAGCGCCGCTACGTCGGCGAAGTCATCGGCCGTCCAGATGCGCGAATGCGACACCCCTTTCCATCGCTCGAGCCATATCCATTCGCCCCCGGCCATGTGAACGAGAGTGCCGTGGATCGAGCCGTGACTGATCTTGAAGTCATGTCGCCGCTGTTCTTCGGTCAGATTCTCTGCCGCGTCGAGCGCGAGGCCATTGGCGTATTCGGTGTAATCGAAAAGTCTGCGGATATCGTTGAGGTTCATTCGTTTTCCTCGGAATCCCCCTGGAAGCGCAGGCATCCTTGCCTGCTTGTTTCGGTCAGTCGGTCGTTGCCGGAACACCAGCAGGCAAGGATGCCTGCGCTCCCAGGATATTTGCCCTACTAGTCCTCACTAGCCAGCGCAACGGCTATTTCGCCGGCGATCTTCGCGTTGTTTTTTAACAGCGCGACGTTTGCGCGGAGCGCGCGCCCTCCGGTCTTCGCCGCGATCCTGGAGAGCAGAAAAGGGGTGACGCTGCGACCGGCGACGCCTTCGCGCGCGGCCGCTTCCAGCGCCTCGTCAATTACGTCTTTGATTTCGGTCGCCGGGACCTCGTCTTCGGCTGGAACCGGGACCACCACCAGCGCGCCGGTTGAAAATCCCATTCGCCAATGCGTCAGGACGATCTTCGCAATCTGCTCGGCGATGTCCGCGCGCAAATCCAATTTCAGCCCGCTCGAACGCGAATAAAATGCGGGCAGCTCATCTGTCTGATATCCGATCACCGGCGCGCCCAAGGTCTCCAAGACCTCCATCGTCTTCGGCAGATCGAGAATCGCCTTAGCGCCTGCGCAGACGGTGATCAAGGGGTAGCGCGCCAGCGCCATCAGATCGGCGGAGACGTCGAAGCTTTGGTCAGCGCCGCGATGAACGCCGCCGACGCCTCCCGTGGCGAACACTTTGATCCCGGCCAGATTCGCCAGATGTAAACTCGCCGCGACCGTCGTCGCGCCCCATCCATGAGCGGCGATCACCTGGGCCAGGTTCGCCGGATTGACTTTCGCCACGCCGGGGCGTTGGGCGATGGATTGAACCTGCTGGTCATCCAATCCGATCACCGCGCGACCATCGACGACGCCGATGGTCGCGGGCAGGGCGCCAGACCGCCGGACTTCGGACTCGCAATCGCGCGCCGTCTCGACGTTGTATGGCGAGGGCAGCCCGTGCGCGATGACAGTAGATTCCAGGGCGACCACACCCTGTCGCGCGCGAACGGCGGATTCAACAGCAGGCGCTATTGAAACCAGGTCCTTGAAAAACGATATTTGCTCTCTTATGCTCACCGGCGCCCAAGCTTAGCTCAGTCTTTATGATGAGCCAAGCGGAGGAGGAACCCTATGACTAAACAAATTCTATCAATCATACTGGGCGGCGGAGTTGGCTCGCGCCTTTTCCCGCTCACGAAAGAGCGTTCAAAACCGGCCGTGCCCCTTGGCGGCAAATACCGCCTGGTCGACATCACAGTATCTAATTGCATCAATTCCGGGCTTCATTACATCTACGTCTTAACCCAATTCAATTCGGCCTCGCTAAACCGGCACATCGCGCGGACATATAGGTTCAGTCGATTCTCAGACGGCTTCGTCGAAATCCTCGCCGCCGAACAAACGCCCGAAAATAAAAACTGGTTTCAGGGCACGGCGGACGCGGTGCGCCAGATCATGGTTCACGTCCGGGACTTCGATCCGGGCCATGTGCTGATTCTTTCGGGCGATCACCTCTATCAGATGGATTACCGCAAGTTCATTAACCATCATTTGGAGAAGGACGCTGACGTGACTGTCTCGGTGATTCCGGCTGATTACGAGCGCGCCTCCAGTTTCGGTTTGCTCAAGACCGACGGCGAGGGCCGGATCGTTGAGTTCAGCGAAAAGCCCTTCGCCGACCAGTTGGAAGCGATGCGCGTGGACACGACAAAACTCGGGTTGAGCCAGGACGACGCCGAACGCCGGCCTTTCATAGCTTCGATGGGCGTGTATCTTTTCAAATACAACGCGCTGCGAGAATTGCTCAAAGAAGAAAAGACCAAGGACTTCGGCAGCGAGGCGCTCCCTGCGGCCATCGGCGTTTACAATGTGCAGGCTTATCTGTTCAACGGCTACTGGGAAGACATCGGGACTATCAGTTCGTTTTACAACGCCAATCTCGACCTCGCCTCGGTGATGCCGAAATTCAACCTTTTCGACGCCGACGCGCCGATCTACACCGACCCGCGCTATTTGCCCAGCACCAAATTCGCCGACTGCGAAATCAAGGATTCGCTGATCTCCGACGGGTGCATTCTAAACCGGGCATCCATCAACCACTCCGTCATCGGCATCCGCTCGCGCATCGAGAGCGGGACGCGCCTCGAAGACACGCTCATGATGGGCGCCGATTATTACCAGTCGCTGCCCGAACTGGCCGACGACCGCCAGCGCGGGTTGCCCTGGATAGGCGTAGGAGAGAACACCGTCATTCGCAGGGCCATTATCGATAAAAATGTGAGGGTGGGGTCGAATGTCCGCATCCTCAACGAGGCCGGGCGCCAAGACTTCGACGGCGACAATTACTACATCCGCGAGGGCATCGTCGTAATCCCCAAGGGCGCGACCATTACTGACGGAACGGTTATTTAAGCGGGGAGTGGGGAGTAGGGAGTGGGGAGTGGGGAAGAGGAATGAACTGCTAAGGCTCACGTTCTTCCCCCACTCCCCACTCCCCACTCCCCACTCCCGCTCTATATGATTCGATACTACTGGACATTCGTCGTCGCGTTACTGTTATTGGTTTTCATAGGCGGTCCGGCGATCGCCGTCGGCCATATCTTGCGGAGGTTTTTCGGCGTCGAGGATTTCATCTTCCCCCCGGCGAAATTCGGTTGCCGGGTTTATTTGTGGGCGTCGGGCGCGCGTGTACACG
>DATEMG010000693.1:0-7010 GCA_035275805.1 Blastocatellia bacterium | reverse complement strand
TCTCCGAATTGCCTTTGTCAGACGGCAACCCGTTCGTGCTCTCGCGCCTGGCGTCAGGCATCTCCTACGTCGGCGACCTGAAGTTCTCGCGCCCCTTCGACAACGGAGGCACTTCGGGCGTCGTCGCCGACGGCGCGCCGGGGCGTAATGAATTCACGCTCGACGGCATACCGAATATGGCCAGCGGCAACGGCCTGGGGCGCGTGGGGTTCGTCCCCCCGGCGGACGCGGTGCAGGAATTCAAGGTCGAGACCGCCAGCTTCGACGCGCAGTCGTCACACACGGCGGGCGCGACCGTCAACGTCACGCTCAAGAGCGGCACGAACAGTTTGCATGGCACGGTCTACGAGTTCGTTCGCAACGACGTGCTGTCGGCCAACGACTTCTTCCTCAATCGCACACCCCTGACCACCACTCCGTCGCGCGACAGCGACCGTGACGGCAAAGCTGACCGCGATCCGCTGCGCTACAATCGCTACGGCTTCACCGTCGGCGGCCCGGTCTTCTTTCCGCGTTTCGGTCAAGGCGGGAAACCTTATGTTGACGGGCGCAACAAAAGTTTCTTCTTCTTCGCGTATGAAGGCTTGAAAGACGTCTTTCCGGAACCCGGACAGTTCACGGTGCCGACGCTCAAGATGCGCAATGGCGACTTTTCCGAATTGTTGCCCGGCATCGTGATCTACGATCCGGCGACGGCGCGGCAGGTTGGCTCTCGTGTACAGCGCGATCCATTCAAGTGCGATGGGGCTGGCAACCCGATCGGCGGCGGGCCAGGAGGCACACCTTGCAACATCATTCCGGCCAATCGCATCAGCTCGATCGCGAAGAATTATCTCTCGTTTTACCCGCTGCCTAACCAACCGGGCAACGCGCAGGGTCAGAACAACTACATCAGCGGCAACCCGCGCACGGACAACTTCCACTCCGAATCATTTCGCTTCGACCAGGTGGTCAGCGACAAGCAGCGATTTTTCTTTCGCTATTCGCATAACAACCGGGTGGAGTCGCGCGGGAATTGGACGGGCGAGGTCAACGGCGTTCGCCCGACCGGCAACTTCCTATTCCGGATCAACGACGGCGGCGCGTTCGACCACGTCTACAACTTCTCGCCGACCGTCATTCTCAACACGCGCGCCGGCTTCTCGCGCTTCAGCGAGCCGAATATCCGCCAGCACGAGGGGCAGATCGACCCGGCCAGCCTGGGGTTCCCCGGCGCAACGGCGGCCCTGTTCGGTTCCGAATCGTACTTGCCGCGGTTCGACTTTCCGGATGATAGCTATTCCGAGTTGGGCGACTCCGTTGGCGGCGGCGGCACGTTCAACATCTATTCTTTTCAATCAACGTTGACGAAGATTGCCGGCGCCCACTCCTTCCGCATGGGCTACGATTTCCGCTCATATCGGGAGAACGCCTTCGGCGCGGGCCACTCGGCGGGGCGGTATGACTTCAACAACACGTTCACGCGCGGGCCTTTGGACAACTCGACCGGCTCGGTGATTGGGCAACCGCTGGCCGCCTTCCTGCTCGGCCAGCCAAACGGCGGCACGCTCGAGCGCAACGCGGCGCGCTCGAACCAGGGGCTCTACAATGGCGTCTTCTTTCACGACGACTGGAAGGTGACGAGCAACTTAACGCTCAATCTGGGTCTTCGTTACGAACTAGAAGGCGCGACCACCGAACGTTACAACCGCAACCTGCGGGGCTTCGACGCAACAGCCTCCAGCCCGATCGAGGCCGCGGCCAGGGCTGCTTACGCCGCCAAACCGATTCCCGAAATCCCAGCCGCCAGTTTCCAGGTGAAAGGCGGGTTGCTCTTCGCCAGCGATGACAACCGGGGGTTCTGGGAAAACGACAGGAACAACTTCCAACCGCGCGTCGGCTTCGCTTACCGGTTGAATGACAAAACAGTGCTGCGCGGCGGGTGGGGCATTTACACGGTACCGTTCGTGATGGGATTCGCCACAGGCTTTCTCAATCAGAGCGGTTTCTCGCAGAGTACCCCGCTGGTCGGCAGCGCTAACAACGGTCTGAGCTTCGTCGGCACGCTGGCGAATCCTTTCCCCACCGGAGCGCTGTCGCCGCCGGGCGCGAGTCTGGGACTCTCGACCTTCCTCGGTCAGGATATCAACTTCCTGCCGGTGAATGACCCGATCAATAACCCGCAGTCCCAGCGATGGTCCTTCGGCGTCCAGCGCGAACTGCCGGGCAACTGGCTGGTCGAACTGGCTTACGTCGGAAATGCCGCCTACGACGGCGTGGTGAATACGAACATCTTCAACACCATCCCCCGCGAGCGTCTCTCCACCAGTTTGTTCCGCGATCCGAGTATGGTCAATACGAACAGCTTCCTGACTCAGCCCGTGGACAGTCCCTTCCGCAATCTGGTTCCCGGAACCGGCATTAACAACCCGACCGTGCAACGACAACAGTTGCTGCGCCCGTTCCCGCAGTTCGGGACTATCATAGGCATCCGCAACGACGCATCGAGCCGTTTCCACAGCGGGCAATTGCGCGTCGAGAAGCGATTCAGCCGCGGCTATTCGTTGCTGGCCGCTTATAACTGGTCGAAGTTTCTTGAAGAGGGCTCGTTCCTCAACGAATCGGACACCGAGTTCGAGCGCCGTTTTTCCGACGCTGACATCCCTCACCGCCTGGTGGTCAGCGGCATCTGGGAGTTGCCGTTCGGACGCGGCCGCAAATTCGGCGCCAATTGGCATGGCGCGCTCAATGTAATCGCGGGCGGCTGGCAGGCTCAGGGCATCTGGAACTGGCAGAGCGGGCGCACAAACCTGTCCATCGGCAACGTCTTCTATAACGGCGACATCACGAAGCTGAAAACCGGCGTTAATAGCGGCAACGTCGATGGCACGGTGTTCGACATCAGCGGCTTCTATTTCACTGACGCCGCCGTGCAAACCAATGGCGTGATCGATCCGAATAAACAACGAAATGACCCGCGCATTCAGTTGGTGAATAATATCCGCGTCCAACCTTCGCGCTGGGCCGGTTTCCGCGGGCAGGGACTGAATCTGTGGGACCTGTCGGTGAGCAAGAACTTCGCATTCACCGAGCGGATCAAGCTACAACTGCGCGGAGAGTTCATCAACGCGTTCAACACACCCGTTTTCAACAATCCAAACCTCGACCCGCGCAACGCCAACTTTGGCAAGGTGACGAGTCAGGCTAATTTGCCGCGCAACGCGCAGATCGGCTTGAAGCTGATCTTCTAGTCGGTTACAACTTCGTATCCTTCAAGGTTCATAACGCCGTATGCCGCATTCTCTAATAAATGCGGCATACGGCAGGTTGCGGCACATCTCCCTGATTTCGCCCGGGGGCGCCGATCACGCGCGCCCGGCGTCCTTTTACAATGGAATAGGAGGTACGAAGTGATTAAATTGCACAGGCTCGGCGCTGTTCTGTCGCTGGCGGTCTGCTTTTGCTGCGTCGCCGCGGCGCAGGATCTGCAATGGGAATCGGTCAAATATCGAGCTATCGAGGACATCGTCTACGGGCAGAAGGACGGGATGGGTTTAACGATGGACGCGCTGATTCCTGAAACCAAAGCGAAAAACATCGGCGTCATATTCATTGTAAGCGCCAGTTGGAAATCGACTAAGAATGCGACTCTTGAAGAAGAGGACAAACGGCGCCGCCAGCACTGGGCGCAGGGACTGCTCAACGGCGGTTATACGCTCTTTCTGGTCCGCCACTCAAGCAGTCCGCGCTATTTCATCCCGGATATGATCCCGGAAATTCGCCGCGCCGTTCGCTTCATCAGATTTCGCGCGAAAGATTACGGCATCGATCCAAACCGCATAGGGATTTCGGGGGCTTCATCGGGTGGGCATCTGGCGCTTATGGCGACGCTCACGGCGGACGACGGCAAGGCGGACGCAAAAGACCCTGTCGAACAAATGAGCAGTCGCCCGCAGGCCGTAGTCGCCTGGTTTGCGCCGAGCGATCTGATCAATTTCGGCGGCGAGGCCGGATACAAGGACGCGCCGAAATTCCGCCCAAACATCTTCCAGGAGATGTTCGGCAAAGTGACCGATCTGGAAACGCAATTAAAATCTATCTCCCCGATAAATTTCGTCACCGAGAGCGCGCCGCCGCTCCTGATGATTCACGGCGACGCGGACAAGCTCGTGCCGGTTCAACAATCGCAGGCTCTCAAAGCCAGGTACGAGGAGTTGAAGCGGCCCGCGAAATTGATTGTTCAACCCAACGCCCCGCACACCTACTGGCTGGGAATCGAAAAGAATTATCCGGCGATCTGGGAATGGTTCGACCGGTATTTGAAATAGCGGGGAGTGGGGAGTGAGGAGTGGGGAGTGGGGGAAAATATTGTTTCCCACTCCCCACTCCCCACTCCCGCCTCCATGCGCTTAACGAGGAGATATCATGAGCAAGACCACTCGCAGAGATTTTATTCGAACTACATCAGCCGCGGCGGCAGGCGCCGGGTTGACCAACCTCAACATCCTTCGACCCGAACGCGTGGCTGGCGCGAACGACCGCGTGCGCGTGGCCATCGTCGGCGCGGGCGACCGAATGATGAGTTCGCTCGTCCCGGCCTTCTTCCATTTGGCCGATGAACTCAACTTCGAACTCGTCGCCGTTTGCGACATCTGGAAACACCACCGCGAGGCCGGCATCGCCAAGATCGGTGGTAGCGAGATATTCAAAGCTAAAGCGCCGACCATCGCCGCCGCGCGCAACACCGACGAACTTTACGTTATGAAGGGCGTCGACGCGGTGATGATCGCGACGGCGGATTTTCAACATGCCTATCACGCCATCGAGGCCGTCAAGGCTGGCAAGGACGTTTACGCCGAGAAGCCGTTCGCCAACATCATGTCCGACGCTAACGAGGCGTTGAAGGTGATCGGCGGATCGAAGCAGGTCTTTCAGGTCGGCACACAGCGCCGCTCGACGGCGAAATATATTCGCGCCAAGGAATATCTCGATTCCGGTAAATTCGGCGACATCGTGATGGCCGACATGACCTGGAACGTCAACCAGCCGGGCCGCTGGCGGCGCGTCAAAACGGTCGAATTGATGAAGGAGCAGGATACGGATTGGAAGCGCTTCCTGATCAACCGAGACCCCAAGCTGCCTTTCAACCCGCGCCACCATCTGGAATTCCGCCTCTTCTGGCCTTTCTCTTCAGGTATTCCCGATCAGTGGATGGTTCACCAGATAGACACCGTACACTGGTTCACGGGCATCCCGCACCCGCGCAGCGTCGTCGCCAACGGCGGCATCTACCTGTGGAAAGACGGGCGGCAGAACTGGGACACCATGACCGCCGTCTTCGATTACCACAATCCGAAGACCGACAAGGCGTTCCAGGTGCTCTACACCTCGCGCATGACTAACGAGGCGGGTGACGTGAAGGAGATCTACTACTCCAACGGCGGCACTCTCAACCTGGACACTGGCAAGGTCACGCCTGAAGGCGGGATGAAGGAACGATACGCCAAAGCGATGGGTATGCAGCCCAACCTGCTCGAAGCGTTCTCGCTCTCGAACGAAGCCCGCGTCGAGACGTCGGCAAACACCGGAATGGATAGCGAGACGGTGGCCCACGTCCGCAACTGGATGAAATGCGTCCGCGAGCGCAACCAGAAGACCAACGCCGACATCCACGCGGCATACAACCATTCGGTCGCGCTATGCATGACGATCAAAGCGATCCAGACCGGCAAGCGCGTCACCTTCGACGACGACAAGCAGAATGTCATGGCAAGCTGATGTCAATGCTGGGAGTGGGGAATGGGGAGTAGGGAGTGGGGAGTGGGGAATGAGAGGACGAGACGCCAAGGCTCGCGTTCCCTAATCCCCATTCCCTATTCCCCACTCCCTACTCCCTTCTTTAAAAACAAGGGAAATTATGAAGCGCATTCTCATTCTATTTTTCGCTCTTTGTTTTATCTCGATGGCTTCGTCTTTCGCCGACGCCCAGGAAATCAAGATCGCTGAAAACAAAGAGAAGAAGCAGTTCGACGTGACCATTGACGGCCAGCCTTTCACTTCTTACGTCTTCTGGGACGATCAAAAGAAACCGATCATCTATCCTCTGCGCACGTCCAAAGGCACGGTGGTCACGCGCGGTTACCCGCTCGAGAAGGTCGCCGGCGAGCGCACCGACCACCCGCATCACATCTCGATGTGGTTCAACTACGGCAACATCAACGGCGTCGACTTCTGGAACAACAGCGGCGGCCCACGCGGCGAAAAGATGGGTACGATCAAGCATACGGCCGTCAATGCGATCAAGAACGGCAAGGGCCAAGCGCAGCTCGGCGTGTCGATGGATTGGATCATGCCCGACGGCTCGAAGGTGATGCGACAGGACGAGACGATCGTTTTCCGGGCCGCGAAAGACGTCCGCATCATCGACCGCATGATCACGCTCACCGCGCAGGACAAGCAGGTCGTCTTCAACGATTCGAAGGAAGGCGCGCTCGGAATCCGCGTCACACGCCAGCTCGAGGAGCCTTCCACCAAGCCGGAAATTTTCACCGACGAGCAGGGTAACCCCACCAAGGTCCCGGTGATGGACAACGCCGGCGTCGCGGGCGTCTATTTGAGCAGCGAAGGCAAAGTCGGCGAAAAAGACGCCTGGGGCACGCGCGCCAAGTGGATGACTCTTTCGGGCAATGTCAAAGGCGAAGACCTGGTGATCGCCATCTTCGATCACCCGAAGAATCCGACCTATCCGACATACTGGCACGCGCGCGGCTACGGCCTCTTCGCGGCCAATCCCTTCGGCGCGAAAGAGTTCACCAAAGGCGCGACGACTTTGAATTACACGCTGGAGCCCGGGCAGAAGGCGACCTTCCGCTTCCGCGTCCTGGTCAATTCGGGCAAGCTGACAAAAGAACAGACCGAGGCGCTATATCAACAGTTCTTGAAGGATGTGAAGAACTAAAAACGCGGGAACAATATCAGTACCGCGAGCGGTAGCGAGCGAGGCTCTATCAATAAACCTATTGATAGAGTCT
>DATEMG010000692.1:0-5844 GCA_035275805.1 Blastocatellia bacterium | reverse complement strand
CTTCTGCTGGCCCCCGTCGCGCTGATATGCGCGGCGGTCCTGTCGCCCCCGCGGGCGCAATTCGCGCAAACGCAATCCGACGCCATCACCGTTCAGGTAGACCGGCCCGGCGCGGCAATATCTCCGACACTCTTCGGGCTGTTCTTCGAGGACATCAACTTCGGCGCCGACGGAGGGCTCTATCCGGAGCGGGTGAAGAATCGCTCCTTCGAGTTCCCTGACCCGATGATGGGCTGGAAGCGACTCGCGCGCGGCGAGGCGAAAGGTACGCTGCAAATTTATGACGCCGGTTCACGAAGCGGCCAGCCCAACGCTCATCACCTGCAAATCAAGGCCGACTCCGGCGGCTTCGGCGTCACGAACGAGGGCTTTCGCGGCATGGGCGTTGAGCAGGGCAAGGAATATCTCTTCTCTGTCCTGGCGCGGAACGCTGGCGACACGTCAGCCTCGCTGCAGGTCGAAGTGGAAGACGCCGACGGAAAGAAGCTCGGCGAGGTCGGGATTACAGGCTTGACGCCGGCTTGGAAAACCTACACCGCCGTCATTCGCCCCGCGACGACTAACGGCAAGGCTCGCTTGAATCTCTTGATGGACGGGCCGGGCAAGGTTGACGTCGACCTGATCTCGCTCTATCCAAAAGAGACGTGGAAAAACCGTCCGAACGGGCTGCGCCCCGACCTGGTTCAACTGCTCAGTGATCTGAAACCTGGCTTTCTGCGCTTCCCCGGCGGCTGCATCGTCGAGGGCCGGCATCTGGAGACGCGCTATCAATGGAAAACGACCGTCGGCGATCTCACGAATCGCCGCCTGATCGTCAATCGCTGGAACACCGAGTTCAGGCATCGCCCCGCGCCAGATTACTATCAATCGTTCGGCCTCGGCTTTTACGAATACTTCCTGCTGAGCGAAGACATCGGCGCCGAGCCTCTGCCCATCGTCAACTGCGGAATGGCCTGCCAATTCAATTCGTCTGAACTGGCCCCGCTCGACGACCTGGGCCATTACATTCAAGACGCGCTCGACCTGATCGAATTCGCCAACGGCTCTGTCGCGACAACGTGGGGGCGCAAGCGCGCCGCGATGGGACATCCGGCGCCGTTCAACCTGAAGATGATCGGCGTCGGCAACGAGCAGTGGGGGCCGCAGTACGTCGAACGATACGAACGCTTCGCCAAGGCGATCAAAGCGAAACACCCGAAGATCACGCTGATTACGGGATCAGGGCCTGCGCCGAGCGACGAGCGTTTCCGTTATCTGTGGGGCGAGATGCGCCGACTGAACGCCGACATAGTGGACGAGCATTACTACATGCCGCCGAAATGGTTCCGCGACAACGTCGGGCGCTACGACGATTATCCGCGCACGGGACCGAAAGTCTTCGCGGGCGAGTACGCGGCGCAGAGTTCCGGCCGCGGCGGCATGCCCGAAAACCGCAACGACTGGGAGTGCGCGATGTCTGAAGCCGCGTTCATGACCGGCCTGGAACGGAACGCCGACGTGGTGCTGATGTCGTCTTACGCGCCGCTCTTCGCCCACGTGGACGCCTGGCAATGGACGCCCAACCTGATCTGGTTCGACAGCATGCGATCGTACGGCACGCCGAGTTATTACGCGCAGAAATTGTTCAGCGTGCACCGCGGCAGCCGCGTCCTCCCCGTCCAGATCAACGGCTCGGCGAAGAATGGACAGCGAAATCTCTTCGTCAGCGCCTCGATTGACGACCGTACGGGCGAAGCGGTTCTCAAGATTGTGAACACTGAAGCGGCGGCCCGAGAGCTTCGCATCAATCTGACCGGAGGGCTTGCTGGCGCGGCTAAAGTCGGTTCGTCGGGCAAGGCGTTCGTCCTGGCCGGCGCCGACTCGAAGACCGAGAACAGCCTGGATGAGCCGACGAAGGTAGCGCCTGTCGAGCGACAGGTCGCCGTTTCTTCAGGCGAGTTTACTTTTACGGTGGCTCCGAATTCGCTTTCCGTTTTGCGGATTCCAGTGAAATAACAATGAGGACAATGCATGAAACGACGTGAGTTCATCAAGACTGGTTTGGCCGGCGGCGTTCTGACGCTGACCGGGGGGCGTTTCGCCGCGCAGGAGGCGCGGACGGCAGACGCGAGAATAGAGATTTTACTGGACGAGCCGATCGGCAGAATCGCGCCGGAAATCTACGGCCATTTCGTCGAGCATCTGGGCGGCGTGGTCTACGACGGCATCTGGGTAGGCGAGGATTCGAAGGTTCCCAACATCGGCGGCGTCAGACAAGCGATCGTCGAGGCGATGAAGCGAATCAAGGCAAGCGTCATCCGGTGGCCGGGCGGGTGTTTCGCCGACAGCTACAACTGGCGCGACGGCGTCGGACCTCGCAAAGACCGCCCCCGCCGTCCCAACTTTTGGATAGACGCGCGGGAATGGCCGAAAGGAGCGCCGGACGGCCCTTGGAAGTATGACCCAAATCATTTCGGGACCGATGAATTCCTGCGCTTCTGCCAGTTGAGCGGGGCGCAACCCTATCTGGCGGCCAACGTGCGCAGCCTGACGGCGAGAGATTTTTACGAGTGGGTCGATTACTGCAATTCGCCGGCGGGGACGACGACGCTTGCTGAGATGCGAGCCGCCGCCGGCCAACGCGACCCCTGGAACGTACGCTATTGGGGCGTGGGCAACGAATCGTGGGGCTGCGGCGGCTCGTTCACGCCTGAAGAGTACGCCGTCGAATATCGCCGCTTTATGGAATGGGTTCCGCGCTATGGCCTCAACCTCGCCTTCATCGGTTCTGGGCCGAACTCCGGCGATCTTAGCTGGTCGCGCCGGTTCTTTGGCCGGCTGGCTGAAAAAGGCGGATTCGGACGGATGTGGGGCTGGGGGCTGCATCATTATTCGTGGAACGTGACCGGCGGGCGGACCAACGACTGGTTCGAAGGCAAGGGCGATGCGGTGAAATATCCCGACGAGGAATGGTACGAACTGCTTAGCGAAGCCAACCGCACGGAGAAACTGATCACCGATCACTGGGCGATAATGGGAGAATTCGACCGGCAGCATCGCGTCAAGCTGCTGGTGGACGAATGGGGCGCGTGGTACAAGCCCGGCAGCGAGGTTCACAACTCGCATCTGCTGGGCCAACAGGCGACGATCCGCGACGCGGTGTTGGCAGGGCTGACGCTCGACATCTTCCATCGCCACGCCGACAAGGTGGCGATGGCCAACATTGCGCAGCTCGTCAATTGCCTGCAATCGCTCTTCCTGGCGCACGAAGACAAATTCATTCTGACGCCGACCTATCACGTCTTTGACATGTACGCCGCGCACCAGGGCGGCCAGTCGCTCAGAACGAACGTCTCCGCGTCGCCGCTGAAATACACGATCAACGGCAAGCCCGCCACGATGCGAGGGCTGAACGGGTCGGCTTCGCTTCACGACCGGCGCCTGGTTCTGACCGTCACCAACCCCGACCCGAAGGCATCCGTAAATACGGAGGTCACCATATACGGCGCGAACGTCAAAGAAGTCGGCATTACGACTTTGACGGCCAAGGATGTTCACGCCCACAACAGCTTCGACAATCCGCGCGCCGTCGAACCGCAAACGTCGCAGGGGGCGGCGAGAGGACGCGCGCTGGTTTATAACTTCGCGCCCGCATCGGTGACGCGGTTGCAAATCACGCTGGCTTGACCTGCGGTACGGTCAGTAGATCACTAAATGCATGGAGACATCCATTGTTCATTGTTCGTCGTTCATTTGTCATTTGTCATCGCCGGCCGCAGCAGGCGATGACAAATGACAAATGAACATTGGGCGATTTCCGGGAAATGACAAATGAACGATTAACGATGAACGATGACAAATGCTCTTCTTTGCCTCATCTCGCGATTTACTGACGGTACAGGGAGCGGTAGCGACCTGTACCGTACCACTCGCATAGCTTGGAGGAGAACATAAAGATGGCTTTGAAACACACGACCAAAAAAGACGCTATTTTGAAAATCTCCCGGCGGGGCTTCGCGAAAGGGCTGACGACGGCCCTGATCGCCACGCCATTCGCAGTCCGCGCGCAGGAAGGGCCGTTCCGCGCTCGCGTCAAGATCGACACCGAGCGCGTGATCGGAGACATCGATCCCAAAATCTACGGCAACTTCATCGAACATCTGGGCCGCTGCATTGACGGCGGAGTTTTCGAGGAAGGCTCGCCGCTCTCCGACTCGAACGGGTTCCGCCGCGACGTGATGGAGGCCGTCAAGAATCTGAATGTCACGCAATTGCGCTGGCCGGGAGGCAACTTCGTATCGAACTATCACTGGATGGACGGCATCGGTCCCCGCGACAAGCGCCCGCCACGGCTGGAAATGGCCTGGGGCACGGTCGAGAGCAATCGCTTCGGTACGCATGAATTTCTGCAGTACGCCGAGATGCTCAAGACCGAGCCTTATGTCTGCGTCAACCTCGGTACCGGAACGTGGACCGAGGCGCAGCAGTGGGTCGAATACGTAAACTCGTCGCAGGACACGGCGATGACGCGGTTGCGCAAAGAGAACGGCCGGCAGGACCCTTGGAAAGTAACCTACTGGGGACTCGGCAATGAGATAGACGGGCCGTGGCAGATGGGCCACCGCTCAGCCGACGATTACGGCAGATTCGCGCTCGAAGCCGCCAAGCTGATGCGTTGGACCGATCCGAACATAAAATTGATCGCCGCCGGGTCGTCGCACTTCGCGCAAGGGATCGATTGGATCGGTTGGAACCGCGCCATCCTCGAACACCTGAAGAGCCACATTGATTACCTGGCGATTCACCTCTACGTGAGGAACCTTGAGAACGACTACTACGAATTCCTGACCAGTTCGCTCGATCTCGACGACCGGATCAAGACGACAGAGGGCGTGATCAACGCGGCGATGTCCGGAATGCCGCGCAACCGGCGCATCTACATCGCCTGGGACGAGTGGAACGTCTGGTATCGCGCGCGGGGCCCGCAACAGCGCGGGCGACGCATTCTCGAAGAGCGTTACAACCTCGAAGACGCCCTGGTCGTGGCCACCTTCCTGAACTCGTTCGTCAATCACGCCCATGTCATCAAGATGGCCAACATGGCGCAGCTCGTTAACGTCATCGCGCCGGTCTTCACCAGCGAGAAAGGCTTGTTCCTGCAGACGATCTATTATCCGCTGCAACTCTTCGCGAAGAACACGCGGGGCAAAGCGCTAGACCTGTTCATGGAGAGCCCGAAATACGAGAGCAAACGATTCGGCCCCACGCCGTACCTGAGCGCGTCCGCCGGATATGACAACGGCTCGATCGTCCTGAACGTCGTCAACCGCCACCGCGATCAAGCTATCGAGGTCGAATTCGAGGCGCAGGACAAACAGTTCTCCGGCCCGGTCGAGGTTGTCGAGGTCAACGGCCCCGACATCAAAGCCGAGAACGATTTCGGCGTGACGAAGGTGCAAGCGGTCACGCGCTCCGCGACCGCGGAAGGGCGCAAGCTCCGCTACCGACTTCCTCCACATTCATATACGATGCTGAAGGTGAAACTCGCGTGACACTCATTCCGTTATCTGTATAGTTCGCGCAATGTCTTTTGAGAATTCGTTTTTTTGAAGAGCGGTGTAGGAAGCAAATTGGAAAAGAGAAAACAAATTGGATAAATGTCTCTTTTTGCCACTTTTTCCCTGTTTGCTTCCCTTCACCGCACAAAATTGAAGCTTATGGTCTGGGAAGAAAGATGGCATCCGCTGCGCGAGGAATGGGTCATTGTCGCCGCGCACCGGCAAAACCGGCCCTGGAACGGCGAGACGGTCGAGCCTGAAGAATCGGCGCTGCCCGATCATCTGCCCGATTGTTACCTCTGCCCCG
>DATEMG010000691.1:0-7156 GCA_035275805.1 Blastocatellia bacterium | reverse complement strand
ATCAGGGCTTGTGGAAGATTGTTGATGAAACCGCAGGGCAGGACCACGGCGGGATGTCCGGTCAGATTGGTGATGAGCAGGCTGGCGCTGCCCGGCGCGGGCGTGACGAAGACGTCCCACTTCGACATTAAGGAATCCATCTCGCGCATCAGCAGAGTGCGCGCCCGCTGCGCTCGGATGTATTCGACCGCCGGGATGAAGCGCGAAGTGCGGAAGCTGTTGGGCCAATCGCTGGCGCTCTGGCCAGACAGCTGATTGACGCGGCCGTCGCGCGTGATGTCATCGAAGGCTGCTGCGGCCTCCGCGTTCAGAATGATCCGCAGGCTCTGTGCCGAGAATTGCGGAAGCTCCATCGGTTCGAGCTTGG
Source organism: Blastocatellia bacterium (assembly GCA_035275805.1). Classification (GTDB taxonomy): domain Bacteria; phylum Acidobacteriota; class Blastocatellia; order RBC074; family RBC074; genus JAJVID01. Next base: position 6,789 of record DATEMG010000691.1, on the reverse strand, counting down.
CGCCGGCCTGTCGCAGCGCGTCAAGAGCCTCCTGATACATCTTCTTCCGCTCCTCGCCGGCGCTCTGATTGCCAGCAGGGACGGTACCTCTCTCGAACTCGGCTTTGACGTAACCGATGCGCATTTGCGCGAGCGGACGTTCAGGGTTCCAGTTGAACGCGGCGTCGCCGACCGTGATGTCGCGCCCGTCGGGGCCGTAGATGGCGTCGAGCGCGAGCGCGCAATCTTCCACGCCTCGACAGATTGGGCCGATCTTGTCCATCGTCCAACTTAATCCCATCGCGCCGTATCGGCTCACTCGCCCGTAGGTCGGGCGCAGCCCCGTCACGCCGCAGCGCGACGACGGCGAAACTATCGAGCCTAAGGTCTCGGTGCCGATTGAAAACCCGACCAGTCCGGCCGAGGTCGCCGAAGCCGAGCCTGCGGACGATCCGCTCGACCCTGTATTGGTCTCTTCTGGCTGCCACGGATTGCGCGTCATTCCCGCGAACCATCGCCCGCCCTGCGCCAGCGCGCCCAGCGAGAGTTTGGCGAGGAGCACCGCGCCGGCGTCGCGCAAGCGTTCGACCACCGTAGAGTCGTAATCGATCATTTGATCCCGGAATGGTTCGGCGCCCCAGGTGGTCTTAATTCCCTTCGTCGCGAAGAGGTCTTTCACTCCGCAGGGGATGCCGTGTAGCGGGCCGCGATATTTACCTCGGCGGATTTCGCGCTCGGCCTCTTCGGCCTGTTTCAGCGCCGACTCTTCGGTCAGCGTAACCACGCAGAGCAGCGCCGGGCCGTACTTTTTCAGCCGCGCCAGATACATCTTCGTCAGTTCGACCGGCGAAACCTGTTTCGTGCGGACGAGTTCGGCGAGCTGCGTGACAGTGCTGAACGCGAGTTCTTCGACCGATTTGAATTTAGGCGGCTCGACCTTGCTCGCTTTGATCTTCGTCTTCGCGGCGCTGAACTTTTTGCCGGGCGGCGCGGGGTGAAAAGCGATCGCAGGCTCGGTGTCAAGCGGCACGTCGATCTTGCGTAGGGCCTCGTAACTTGCCAGGTTGCGGTTTACGCCGGGCATGGCCATCGCCTCCTGCGCGTCGGTCAACTCGATTCCGATCAATTGTTCGGCCGCGCGAAGCGTCTCCTTCGTGACTCTCTGCGGCGGTTGTTGAGCTTGCTGCGCCTCCGCGATTGCGGAGCCGGGATGGCCGTCGAGATTGGTTATCGCTGCTCCGGCGGCTCCGGCCGCGGGTAGCAGTTTGACGAACGAGCGGCGATTGATCTTCGCGTTTTTTTCGGCGGAGTTTGCGGGGCGACGTGTGCGGGTGTTTTTCATAAGCCTCCTCGGAAAATCGTTCGTAGTCCCGCCTTTAGGCGGAATCTTCAGACGCAGATTCATTCCGTGACGCCAAATGCTTCCGCATAAAGGCGAGACTACGAACTGCGCTTTTCATTTTTCTCAGTTCAATCTTCCGCCCGTCCAATCATCGAAATTCTGTTTGCGCGGCGTGCGTTCGGGAGTGACGCGGCCATAACTAATGTCGCCGTGTTCTTCGGTCCGCGCCAATTTCTTCAAGGCGCAAAGTCCTTCCATCGCCAGTTCGCAGGCCGAAACGAGCGCGCCGTCCGCCTCCTTTTCGACCTTGCCGCTGCGGACGGCTTCCACCAGTCCGCTCACTCCCTGAAATTCCCTGAGAGCTTCTTTGTCGGCCGTCATATCGCTGACCGTAAGCGTGTTTCCATGATTGAAGTGGTCGAGCGTCTCTCGGAAATCGATTCCGGCGAAGATCGAGCCGAAGACTTCGCCGCATGCTTTGCGAATCAGGTCGCGCGCGATTCGTTCGGCCCCGATCTGTTCGCCCTCGTATTCAAGCTCAATCTTTCCGGTGATCGCCGGGATCGCGGCGTAAACGTCGCTGACGCGCGGGGTGGCCACGCTCTGATGGTTCAATAAAGCGCGCCGCTCGGCGTTCGACACGACGCTCTCCATGACGGTGATGGGCAGGCGCTGGCTGACGCCGGAGCGCTTATCGATGCGTTTGTCCTCGCGCGCGATGAACGCGATCTGTTCGACGATTTCGCGGATGGCCTTCGGGATCAAAAAAGTCAATTGATAATAATAAGGAGAGCCGCGGTAATCGCGATGGCGATTGGTCCACGCCTCCTGCTTCGTGATCTCGACGCCTTCCTTGATCGAGGTCGGGTAATGGGTCTGAATTTCGGAGCCGATGCGGTCTTTGAGCGGCGTGATGATTTTGCCTCGCGCCGTGTAATCTTCGGGGTTGGCCGAGAAGACCAGCAACACGTCGAGCGGCAGCCTTATGGGGTAACCCTTAATCTGTACGTCGCCTTCCTGCATGATGTTGAACAACCCGACTTGAATCTTCCCGGCCAGATCGGGCAGTTCGTTGATGGCGAAGATGCCTCGGTTGGCGCGCGGTAGCAAGCCGAAATGTATCGTCAACTCATCCGAGAGCAGATGCCCCCCACGCGCGGCCTTGATCGGGTCGACGTCGCCGATGATGTCCGCGATGGTCACGTCGGGCGTCGCCAGCTTTTCAACGTATCTCGCGTCGGGGGGGATCCAGGCGATCGGCGTGTCGTCCCCTTTTTCGGCGATAAGTCGTTTGCCGTAAGCGCTGATCGGACGGAACGGGTCGTCGTTGATCTCCGACCCCGCGATGATCGGAATCTCGTCGTCGAGCAGAGAGGTCAATTCGCGCAGAATGCGGCTCTTGGCCTGGCCACGCAGCCCGAGCAGGATGATGTTGTGTCTGGCCAGCAGCGCGTTGATGATCTGCGGAATGACGGTGTCTTCGTAACCGACTATGCGACTGGTGACTTTTCCTTTGTCGTCTTTACGCGTAAAAAGATCGTCGCCGCCGCGGAGCGCCTTGATCAGGTTTTGACGGATTTCGTCTTTAACCGGACGAGTGCGGAATCCAGCCGCTTTCAACTCGCCCAGAGTTTTCGGTAGAGACATTGGTTGTAGAAATCCTTGAAGAAAAACTGTCGCCGCTTATGGCGTTCGGGAGCGCGGGCAAGGATGCTTGCGCTCCCAGGCACCATACGGCATATGGTGTTTGATCTTAACCCTCGACGGCGGGCGGCGCAAGAAAAAGGGCTGCCGTGATGGCAGCCCCGAGAGAAAGACTGTGTTTGCGGGCGTTGGCTTTGGCCGCAGTCACCGGAAACAATCAGTCGCGATTGCGGTTCTTGAGCACATGGTACAACGCGCCGCCGCCACCGCCGATCAACGCCCCGGCCGCCGCGCCTCTTCCTCCACCAGCCGCTGCGCCGATGCCGGCGCCGATGGCCGCAGGGGCGGCTATGGTCAAGACGGTTTTAAGCTTGGAATCGCCACGGCGTCTTACAGTCCCGCCTGACGAGCGATAGACCACTTCCTGTCGGGTGGCGCGGCTGACAGGCCGCGCGGCGCTCTGGTTGGCTCGCGCCTGAAAACCGTCAGCGTATCCATCCTTGAACCCGTCGTTATAACCAGCGCGGGTGGTGCTAGTGACGCTGGACGATTGGCCACTCTTCGCGGCGTTGAAGCCGTCCGTATATCCCGTTTTGAAGTCGCTCAAATAAAAAGCCTGGCTCTCGCTCGCAGCCGCAGTTGTCTCTGCAGGCGCCACTGGCGAGGCTTCGGGAATTGGCGAACTCGACGGCGCCGCTGTCGCTAATGCGGCTTTGCCCTCTTCAGCCGTCGTTTTGGGTGTTTCGGCCATTCGTCCGAACGCGAAGCCTGAAATCAGCATCGCCGCGCCCAACACAATAGCCAATATTCTTTGCGATTTAGTCATCGGTTATCCTCCGTCACAATGATGCAAGTAAAAATGGAGACCCTGAAAAAGCACTGCAAACAGGGCGCCACGACCAGGCCTTGAGCCTCGCCCTGGGCTTGATAAAGATAAGTCCCGCTATTTTTCAACATACGCGAATCAGGGCCGGAATTGTGGCTACCTCTAATATCACATTCTACTACCCATATCGGATGAACGGTCTAAAAATTACACGATAAGGTCGGCTCAAGGGTGAAACTTTCATCGTGGTTAAATCACCTACCTACTGTCGAAATGTATAGACCGCGAACGCGGTGAATCGGAATTCAATACCAACCCATTCCCAAGGAGAGAGAAAATGTCCAAGAATAATTCGCCCGCATATACAGTCGCCGGGATTTTGTCATTGGCGCTTCTATGTTTGGCTTGCGGACCGGCGCTCGCTCAGCGCGGCGGACGCGAGGATCGCAGTAAAGAAGAGCGAGTGCTTTCGTGCAACGACAATTGGGGCGGCGACCGCGCCTCGCATTGCGTGATTAAGGAGCAGGCGGTCGCCGGGACAGGAGGGACTATCACGGTTGACGGCAGGAAGAACGGCGGCGTAACGGTGAAAGGCTGGGATCGAAATGAAATCCTCGTGCGCGCGAAGATCCAAACCTGGGCGGACACTGACGCCGAGGCTCAGGCCCTGGCAGGGCAGATCAGAATTGAGACCGGAGGCGCAAATATTCATGCCGAAGGCCCGGAGACTAGAGATAATCAAGGCTGGGCGGTGAGTTTTGAGGTCTCCGCCCCGCGCAATTCGAATCTTTCGCTCAAGGCGCACAATGGCGGCATCGGCGTTTCCGACGTTCGCGGTCAGATAGAATTCAGCACGATGAATGGCGGCGTCTCTCTGCGCCGGCTCGCGTGGAACGTGAAAGGCGAGACTATGAACGGCGGTCTTTCGATTGATCTGGCCGGCGCCGGCTGGGACGGCGGAGGAATGGACGTGAGAACGACCAACGGCGGCGTAACTCTTTCAATTCCGGAAAATTACTCAGCCCACCTCGAGACCGGCACGGTCAACGGCGGATTGAAGACCGATTTTCCAATCACATTGCAGGGCGAGGTCAAACGCGAGTTGTCGCTCGACCTCGGCGGCGGCGGCCAGACCATTCGAGCCGTTACGACCAACGGCGGCGTTTTGATCAAACGTAAATCGTAGAAGACCTGGGATTGCGGATTGCGGATTGCGGATTGCGGATTTATTAGGTCCGAGAATCCAGTCTTTATTGAGTCGCCTCTTAATCGAAACAGGGCGCTACCCGCAATCCGCAATCCGCAATCCGCAATCCTCAGTCATCGGCTTGCGCGTTTTTCGGCTTCTCGTTATATTTCCCGCGTTTCCAGGTCCCTCACACAGTCAAGTTTTTGATCCCCTGTTTGGCAGTCCACCTGAATATCGAGAGGAGGTTTTCCATGACGCAAGAGGCCGAAATCACGACAAGCAGAGAAACATTCGAAGGCGACGGTTTGGAAGTAGAGGCTTTAGTCGCGCGCCCGGACAAGGTTGAAAAAGTCCCGGCCGTCATCATCATTCATGAGTGGTGGGGACTCAACCGGCACATCGAAGACGTCGCGCAGCGCTTCGCGGAAGAGGGCTTTATCGCCGTCGCGGCCGACCTTTACGACGGTAAAACGACGAAAAACGCTCAGGAGGCCTCAAAGCTGATGGGCGAACTGAAACAGGAAGACGGCCTCGCACGGTTGCAGGTCGTCCTGAAGCGCTTGCGCGCAATGCCCGAAGTGACCGGCGTCGGCGTAACCGGCTTCTGCATGGGCGGCACTTTTGCTCTGCTGCTGGCCTGCAACGCGAAGGTCGAAGCCTCTGCCCCGTTCTACGGCGACGTGCCCGTCGACACAACGGTGATCGGCAAGCTGAGTTGTCCGGTCCTTTTCATCGGGGCGGAGAAGGATCAATGGATCACGGTTGAAAAAATGAACCGCCTGGAGGTCGCGCTCAAACAGTTCGGCAAGGAAGGCGAAGTGCGAATCTACGCAGGCGCCGACCACGCCTTCTTCAACGACACGCGCCCCGAGGTATACAACCAAGCCGATGCTGAAGACGCATGGGAGCGGGTGATCGAATTTTTCAATAAACACCTGCGCTTAGGACAAACGGCCACTACCTAAATCAAATGAATTACGAGTTATCGGCAAACACCGTGGCGGTCATTACCGGCGCCTCGTCAGGCATCGGCCGCGCGGCGGCGCTGGTCCTGGCCGAAAGAGGGGTGCGACTTGCGCTGCTGGCGCGGTCGGAGGGAGCCCTTTCCGAAGCCGCGGATGAGGCCAGGGGGCGAGGCGCGAGCGACGCCGCATATTTTATTTGCGACGTGCGCGATGAAGCGGCGGTCGATCGCGCGGTCGCCTCGACCCTGGAACGCTTCGGGCGCATTGACGTTTTGATCAACAGCGCCGGATTGAGCTTGAACGGCGAGGTTGATGGTTACTCGCTGGAAGATTGGAATGCGGTGATTGGCGCCAATCTGACCGGAACTTTTCTGGCCTGTCGCGCGGTGGCGCCCGCGATGAAGCGCCAGGGCGGCGGCCAGATCATCAACATTTCATCGGGCGCAGGACGCAACGGCATCAAAGAGATGGCGGCTTATTGCGCGTCGAAGTTCGGCGTGATCGGTTTCACCGAATCGTTCGCGCTTGAAGTCAGAAATCAAAACATCCGTGTTTCAGCCTTGCTTCCCGGGTCTGTGGCGACCGATTTTTCCAGAGTCGCGAAACGCGACCGGACCGCCTCTCCCGGCGGATCCAGAGAGATCGGCTATTCGATGTCGGCGGAAGAAGTGGCCTCGGTGATAGTCGCAATGCTGGAGCAGCCTATACAAGCATGGATGAGCGAGGTCACGCTGCGTCCACTGAATCTGGAATTGAAGCGGCGCATTTCCTGACTGAGATGGAGAGACCGCAGAGAGGGAAAGACAGAGAGACGGGGCGACGGGGCGACGGGGCGACGGGGCGA
>DATEMG010000690.1:0-2884 GCA_035275805.1 Blastocatellia bacterium | reverse complement strand
GCAAGCGCCTGGGACACCCGGACGCCGCTAAAAGGGTAGTCGATCTGGCGATGAGGATAATTGGGAGTAGGGACTCGGGAGTGGGGAATGGGGCGTAGGGATTGGGGAATGGGGATCGCATTTCCCCACCCGTACTCCCTGAAAATATGTTCAAAAAGTATCAACACATCCATTTCGTGGGCGTCGGCGGCATCGGGATGAGCGGCATAGCCGAAGTGTTGCTTAACCTCGGCTACCACATCTCCGGTTCTGACGCGAAGCTGTCGCCGATCACCGAGCGATTGAGGGGGATGGGGGCGAGGATCTTTGAAAGCCACGACGCGGGAAATATCGGCGACGCGCAGGTAGTCGTCACTTCGACGGCGGTGCGGGCCGACAACCCGGAGGTCGTCGAGGCCGTCCGTCGTCAGGTTCCCGTGATACCACGCGCCGAGATGCTGGCTGAGTTGATGCGGCTGAAGTATGGGATCGCCATCGCCGGATCGCATGGAAAGACCACCACGACTTCGATGGTGGCGACTGCGATCGACCGCGCCGGGTTTGACCCGACCATAGTAGTCGGGGGGCGCGTCAATACCATCGGCGGCAACGCCAAACTTGGCCACGGCGATTTTATGGTCGTCGAGGCTGATGAGAGCGACAAGAGTTTCCTCAAACTATCGCCGACCATCGCCGTCGTCACGAACATAGACCTCGAACATCTCGAGTTTTATTCGGGGATCGAGGAGATTCGCTCCTGTTTCACGGAGTTCGTCAACAAGGTCCCTTTCTACGGCTCGGTGATCATTTGCCTGGACGACCCGAACGTTCAGATGATCATTCCGCAGATCGCGCGGCGGGTGATCACATACGGGATGCGGGCGCACGCCGAGATTTCGGCCTCCGACGTGAGGCTCTCGCGCGAAAGTTTCGGCTCGGAATTCGTCGTGCGGCGCAAGGGCGAAGAGCTTGGGCGGATCAAACTCAATGTGCCCGGCGAACACAACGTGCTCAACGCGCTGGCGACGGTGGCGGTCGGTCTCGAACTCGAGATCTCGTTCCCGGTCATCGCTGAAGGTCTAGAGGCGTTTCGTGGCGCCGAGCGGCGCTTCCAGGTCAAAGGCGTCGTCGAAAGCGAGAAGAACGGCATCCTGGTGGTCGACGATTACGGTCACCACCCGACCGAGATTCGCGCAACGCTGGCTGCGGCTAAAAACTGCGGGCGCCGCTTGGTCGTGCTCTTCCAGCCGCATCGCTACACGCGGACAGCGGCGCTGCGCGAAGATTTCGCGCGGTCTTTTTACGACGCCGACGTCGTGTTGCTGTGCGACATTTACGCCGCGAGCGAAGACCCGATTCCAGGCGTCACCGCGCAGGCCCTGGCCGAGGAGATCGAGAAATTCGGGCACCGGAACGCGCGATACATAGGCGGCGTCGAGAATGGCAAACAGGCCCTGTTGGATGTCGTCGAGCCAGGCGACCTGGCGCTGACGCTCGGCGCGGGAAGCGTCTGGCGGGCTGGAGAAGAATTTCTTGAAACCATGAAGAAGCGTTAGGTCTACTGTTTATCTAAGGAGCAAAGTTTGAAGCCCGCGCGTGAGCCACTGAGCTTTACGCGAATGGGAATAAGCGGCAATGGCAACTGGACGCAACCGAAAAAGACAAATCGAAGAAGAGCCTGCCGAACCGGCTCCGGAGCCGGAAGAGTTGGAGGAAGAGGAAGACGAGCAGGAAGATGAGGCGGCCGAGGTCGAGGAAGAGGGCGAGCCTGAAGAGGAGCCGCGTACTCGACGCACCGCCAAGACTCGCGCTCCCAGGCGAATCGCCACTCCTCCCGTCCAGCGGCAGAAAACGGCGAAGAGAGAACCGGCCAGGCGGCGCGACCCGCGACAGCCCACGCTGTTTTCGCGCGTTGGGCAGGAGAAAGTTTCGCGGCCGGTGATCCGCCTGGGCGGCTCGATTCTGCTCTCGGTGACGGTCATCGCCGGCATAGTTGTTCTCTTCCAGATCTTCGCCGCCTCGAAGTTCTTTGCGTTGAAGGGAGTCGACGTCGTATGGCCGGCGGCGAAACCGGGCGTCGCCCCGCTCCTCGACGCCAGTGAGGTGGAGGGGCTTGTCAGAGGACTGCCGACCATGGCGCGCGGCGTGCTGAAAGCCGACTTGGAGAAGATCCGCGAGGAGCTTAAGAAGAACTCGCTGATGCGCGAAGTGGAAGTCTCCCGGCTGTTGCCCGACAGGTTACGCGTGAGCATCATCGAACGCCAGCCGGTCGCGCTGGCGCTCAAGGGCGAGGTCAACGCGCGCGACCGGTCCGTCGTCTGCGTCGATGACGAAGGGGTAATGTTCGGCAATAGCACGCACTGGCGCGGAAAGCCGTGGCCGCCCTTGCTCAGCGGATTGGCCGAAGACGGCAGCGAGGACGCGAAACAGGTAAACCGTCACTGGATAGCGATGTACAAAAGATTGATGGTGGAACTCGACCAGACCGAGCCCCCGCTCTCGTCGCGCATTGACGAAATTTTTTTTGACAAAGACGCCGGGGTTCGCCTGAGGCTCGCCGAGAAGCGCGAAGCCGTGTTGATCGGTCAGGAGGATTTTCGAACCAGGCTAAACGTGGCGCTCGACATACTGGCCGCGATCGGCCGCAAGGATATGGACGCGCTCAACGTGCTCAGGATCGGCGACGCCGAGAGGCTGCTCGGCGGGAAAATCAACTACGTGAACGTCAACGACCCCAAGCGTCCGATCGTGGGGTTAGATGAATGATGTCAGATGTCAGATGTCAGTGTTAGGCGGTGACACTTCGTAACCCAGTTGCGGTCACACTTCATAACCCGGTCTGCGGTGGTACATCGTGACCACCCATGACAATTGATTAAATGTGAGCCATAAATTCCTCTTGAGG
>DATEMG010000689.1:0-5281 GCA_035275805.1 Blastocatellia bacterium | reverse complement strand
GAAAGCCGTTCATATCCATATTGCCGCCAAACGGCAAGTTGCTGACGACGCCGGCGGCTTCGACGCCGGGTAAGGCCTCGACGCGTTTGATTGCTTCGCTGTAAAAGGCCCGCACCTGCGCAGAATCGCTATATTTCTTCGCGCTGGACGCCGGAATCATCATCGTCAGCAGATTGCGCGACTCGAAGCCCGGCCTCGTGTCCAGCACGCGCATGAAACTACGGATGAGCAAGCCCGCTCCGACGAGCAGCGCCAGCGCAAACACGATCTCGGCGACGACGAACGACTCGCGCAAACGGCGCTGCCTTTTGCCAGGCGAACTTTTGGCCCCCTCTTTCAGCGCGAGCTGCGCGTCCTGCCGCGCCGCCTGCAACGCCGGGGCGAGGCCGAAAAGCAATCCGGTCAGCAGCGACACGAGCAGCGTAAAGCCGAGAGCGCGGGCGTCGGTCCTCACCGGTTGCAACTGCAACATCTTTGCCGGGCTGAGACTGGTCAGAAAGTCCGTCCCCCACAACGCCAGCAGCAGCCCAGCGGCTGCGCCAATTAACGACAGCAGCGCGCTTTCGATCAACAACTGCCGCGCGATGCGCCACTGCCCGGCGCCCAGCGCGGCGCGAATCGCCATCTCTCTTTCGCGCTCGCTCGCCCGCGCCAGCAATAGGTTCGCGACGTTCGCGCACGCGATCAACAACACCAAACCGACCGCGACAAGCAGAAGATACAACACCGGGCGGATCGCGCCGGTGAACTGATCCTGCAGGCGCGCAACGCCGATTGCGGGCGTCGCGTAAGTCTTCGGGTGTTCGCGCGCCATCACGTTCATGATCGCGCTCATCTCGATGCGGGCTTGCGCCTGCGTTACGTCCGGCTTGAGACGGGCAATTGTCTGAAGGTGCTGGCAAGTGCGGCAGGCGAAAGGCTGCGTGATGTCATAGCCGACCGGCGCCCAGACTTCGGCGGCTTCGTGGAAATTCGCCGCGAGGAAATCTGTAAAGCCCTGTGGCATGACGCCGACGATGGTGAACGGCTGATCGCTCAGGATGAGTTGCTTGCCCGCCACTTGCGGATCGGAGTTGAAGCGCCGCTGCCAGAGCGCGTGGCTGATGACGACGACAAAGCGCGTGTTGGGCCGGTCTTCTTCGATGCGGAAATCGCGACCGAGCGCGGGGCCGACGCCCAGCAGTTTGAAGTAGTCCGCCGACACTCGCAGCCCTCGAATCGCCTCCGGCTCGCCCTGGCCGGTCAACACGCCTCCCCACGACCTGATGACGACCATCCGTTCGAATGATCGGCTGCGCTCGCGCCAATCCACAAATGTCGCGTAGCCGGTGTTGCCCAGGGCTCCATTACTTTCTACATTTGTGGACAACATTACCAACCGATTGGAATCTTGATAAGGCAGCGGTCGCAACAGCACAGCGTTGACGACGCTGAAGATGGCCGTGTTCGCGCCGATGCCCAACGCGAGAGTAACGACGGCGATCGCCGTCGCCCCGCGATGCGTAATGAGCATTCGCCATCCGTAGCGTAAATCCTGGAGTAAATTTCCCATCGATTCCTCTCGTCAGGGGACTGGTACGGTACCGCGCGAATCCAAGCGGCTGACTGATGAGGCTGCCGCTTGCTTACGCGCGCGGTACTGTTATGTGTGGCGCTGTTATGCGCAGATTCGCCTGACCGGCAATAACCAATCCGCGTGCCAGACAGTAGGCCGATTAAATGCCTGATTCTATTGGGGGCGATGATTGAAACTCTCGACCGAACGTCCGGTTCTGGGAATGCCTAATCCCAAAATCGAAAGGGCAAGGATGATCTTTACTGGCGTGTACGGATTTTGTGGCGGCGCCCCGGAGGGGCGAGATGTTTATAGTGACGAGGAAAAAACCGTCCGAGCTCCGTTAGGAGCGACATCTGCAAACAGTGGATGTCGCCCCGCTGGGGCTAAAAACTCAACTCGCCCACATTGCTATAAACATTTCGCCCCTCCAGGGCTCACGCAACAGCAACAATCACAAAATCCGTTAGTACCAGGATCTGTAAATCTCGACTTTCCGCAGCGGAGGCTCGTGTCTTTGCGGTCTTGCGCCTTATTGCAGTCATCGTGTATATGTAAGTGCTTACTTACATCATTCACGGGACGATTCGGAGGTTCAATAATGCATAAGTCTGTCGGAAGAATTTTGATCAGGCGCCTTTCGTTGGCGGTTCTGACCTCCGCCGCGATTTTATACATAGGCTGTGCGAATGGCGGCTTCGGATTCAGAAAAGAGGATACGCTGCTCTTCTCCGGCACGATCGAGACGCGTGAGATCCGCGTCGGATCGAAGCTGGGCGGACGAGTCACGGAAGCGCTCGTCCTGGAGGGGCAGGAGACTCAGGCCGGACAAACGATTGTCCGTTTCGACATCGCCGGGGTTGAAGCGCAGCGACTGCAGGCCGAGGCGAAGGTCGCGCAGCAACAGGCCAGGCTCGAACGGCTGGAACGTGGAGCGCGTCCCGAAGAGAGGGCGCAATCCAGAGCCGCGACCGAGACCGCCCGCGCCAACCTGGAAGCGGTTCGCAACTGGCCGCGCCCCGAAGAGACCGAACAGGCAAGAGCCGCGCTCGCCGCCGCCGAAGCCGATCTCAACAACGCCGAAGTCTCATTCCAACGCGCCAGCAAGCTTTATTCGACGGACGACGCCTCGCGTCAGGATTTCGACTCGGCGAAATTCCGGCTGGACAACGCGCGGGCGAGGCGCGACGCGGAAAAGAAGCGTCTGGATCTCCTTCTGAACGGCAGCCGCAAGGAAGACGTTCGCGCGGCGGAGGAGCGATTCCGCCAGGCGCAGGAGGCCGAACGGATGGTCATCGCAGGCCCGCGCGCCGAAGAGATAGCCGACTCCCGCGCCCAACTGGCCGAGGCCAAAGCCAAACTCGAAGAGATCAAAGTCCAGATAGCCGAAGGCGAGGTCAAGTCGCCCGCCAACGCGGTCGTCGAAGTTCTGCCGGTCCGTCCAGGCGACCTCGTCATGCCTAACCAGACCATCGCGCGGTTGCTCGAAAAAGATCAAATCTACATTCGTGTCTACGTCCCTGAACCGCAGCTCGGCCTGATCAAAGTCGGCCAAAAGGCCAAAATCAAAGTCGACACTTTCGTCGACCGCGCGTTCGACGGCGTGATCGAGCAGATCAACACTCAGGGCGAATTCACGCCGCGCAACGTGCAAAGCCGCAACGAACGCAATCACCTGGTCTTCGGCGTCAAAGTCCGCATTGACAACCGCGAAGGCTTGCTGAAACCGGGAATGGCCGCGGAAGTGACCATTGAAAAATAGCCTTCGGGATTATTTTCCGCCGCTGGTGATCTTTGAGAATTAAATGGCGCCATAGTAGTGGGCGTTTCTCCTTAGCGACCTTTGCGTCTTTGCGCCTTGGCGAGAACCGCTGCCTGAGTAAGGAAGCCAGTTTCTCGCAAAGGCGCAAAGGCGCAAAGATGACGTCATTTATTTCTCAAAGATCATCAGCGGCGGAAAACCAAAGAGGAATCAATCATCAACGTATTTATCCTGTATTGAGCAATCTATGAACGCGGCGATAACTACACAAGACCTCACCGTTCGTTTCGGCAATTTCACCGCCGTCGACCGCGTGAGCATCTCGGTCGAGGAGGGCGAAATCTTCGGCTTCCTCGGCCCCAACGGTTCGGGCAAGACGACGTTGATCAAGGCTCTCTGTGGCCTGCTGACCCCTGCGGAAGGCAGAGGGTCGGTGCTCGGCTTCGATTGTGTGGCGGAGGCCGATCAGATTCGCCAGCGCGTCGGTTACATGTCGCAGAAGTTCAGCCTGTACGAAGACTTGACCGTGATGGAGAACATCGAATTTTACGCCGGCGTCTACGGGCTTCGCGGCGACTATTTGAGGCGGAGGAAAGACGAGGCCATCGCGTTGACGCGCGTCGAACCTTACCTCGATCGCCGGGCCGGAAAACTGTCTGGCGGTTGGAAACAGCGGCTGGCCCTGGCCTGCGCGTTCATACACGAGCCGCGGATGATGTTTCTGGACGAGCCTACGGCGGGCATCGATCCCGTGGCGCGCCGCGACCTGTGGGACCTGCTCTTCCAGCTTTCGGGCCAGGGCGTTACGTTTTTCGTCACGACGCATTACATGGACGAGGCCGAACGCTGCGGGCGCGTCGGGTACATCTACCTTTCAAAACTGATCGCCTGCGGCGCGCCGGACGAATTGAAAGAGATTCCGGAAGTCAATCCGCCCGGAGCGCGCCGCATCGAAATTGACGCCAGACACACATCGAACGCACTGGCCGCGATCAAGCGCAAGCCCTACGTCCGCAGCGCGACGATCTTCGGCCAGTCGATTCACCTGTTGATGGACGAGTCCGTGACGCTCGACCAGGTCAAATCCGACCTGGCGCGCGAGGGATTCACGGACGTCGAACTGAGGACGATCACGCCGTCGCTCGAAGACGTGTTCGTTACGTTGACGCATTCGTTGAAGGAGTGACTATGATATCTAAATTTAACTGGATCAGCCCAAACTGGTCATCGAAAGCATTCGCCAAGTCATCGCCGCCGCCGCGCGCAGAGACAGAAAGCTGAGCCAGCAATGACCAAAGATCGAACTAATCCGTTCACCGGCCTGATGCCTGTTTTGCGCAAAGAGGCGATTCACATTCGCCGCGACCCGATGGCGCTCTTCTTCACCATCCTCATACCGACGATGCAGCTTTTCCTGATCGGCTTCGCTATCAACACAAACGTGCGAGACATTCCGACGGTCGTTTACGACGCGGCCCACACGCAGGAGAGCCGCCGGTTGCTCGACCGCTTCGTCAATTCGGATGATTTCGAGATTGTCAGCCGTGTCACATCGGATGACGAACTCAATCGGGAGATCATCTCCGGGCGCGCGCGCGTCGGCGTCAAGATTCCGCCCGATTATTCGCGAAGGCTGCTGGCTGGCGAGACGGCCAGCGCGTTGATCCTGATCGACGGCTCGGAATCTTCAGTGGCGGGTGAGGCGATGAACGTCGCCAACGCCATCGCGCTCAGCGAGTCGCTGGAGCGGGCGCTGAGCGTCTCAGTGACCAGACGGACGCTTCCCGTCGAGGCGCGGCCCAAAGTCCTTTTCAACCCCGACATGCGTTCCGCCAATTTCCTGATCCCCGGAATGATCGCCGTGCTGATGCAGATGATGACCGTGCTCTTAACGGCCATTGCCATCGTCCGCGAGCGCGAAAAAGGGACGCTCGAACAACTTTACATGACCCCGATCAAGCCGC
>DATEMG010000688.1:0-2533 GCA_035275805.1 Blastocatellia bacterium | reverse complement strand
CGCTCGCTACCGCTCGCGGTACTGATTCGTCAACGTCCGCCTCGGCATCCGGGCAGCCGAAAGGCGCCGATGCGGGATGAATAGTTCGTCTCGCTTTTCTTGATGTAATCGCCGACGTACCAGATGGTGCAATCGTCGCTCGGATCAATGGCGGTTTGCGTATAGTCTTCCCAGCGCATGGCGTTCTGCGCGGCCTCGCCTTCAACCAATACGGTCTCGCGCAGCGTCAACTTGCCGAGCGGGTCGCCCGAGCGACGCGCGGCGAAGCGCTGGCCTGCGAAATTCGGCGTCCCGCCGAAGGAGTAGCCGATGCCGATATTGCCGAATCTGTCTATAGCAGGGCTGGCCATCCAGCGGTAAAAACCGTCTGGCGCGTACGTGCCCTGTTGTCGCAGACGGACGCTGCGGCTTTTATCGATCTGAAACTCGTACCAGCGCACTCCGCCGCCGCCGGCCGAAGTGTTGACCGAGTGGACTGCGACCAGCGATTCGCGCGCTCCGATTTTGCGATAAACCAGCCTCGCCATGATCTTGTCGCCCTGAGCGTCGAGGCGCCGATCCGCGCCCGGCTGCGGCACGCAGTTCGTGAGTTGTCCTCCGCACAGGTAATGATAAGGGGCCACGGCGATCTTCTCCGGGCCGATGATTTTTGTGTTGGCCGGGTTCTCCCAATCAACGTGGAACTTCCAAGCGAAGATTCCGTCGTCCTCGAGGACGTTCTTCAACTGCGTCCCGCCCGCGGCCATCATAACGTTCGGCGCGCCAGGCGGCGGCAGACCTTT
The DNA here is from genome assembly GCA_035275805.1 of Blastocatellia bacterium. Classification (GTDB taxonomy): domain Bacteria; phylum Acidobacteriota; class Blastocatellia; order RBC074; family RBC074; genus JAJVID01. The sequence goes on along the minus strand of DATEMG010000688.1, from coordinate 1,751 downwards.
GCCGTCAATGTCCGCGTTGTTCAGGAAATTTACCCCGTCAATGATGACGCATTGCTCGCGCGCCGGCTCGCCCTTGAGCATCTTGACCCGCTCTACGACGCATGCATGTTTCTGGATCACGTCATCGCCCGTGCTGGTCGGGACGTAGTAGCCGTCGGGCCAGATCGCCGGGCGCGGATAATCGGGGAAAAGCGGTCTCAAAAATTCGTAGCGATAGTAAGGGCCGAACGGGTCGGGGCCTGCGCTGATCGCATAGCACATCGAGTATGGGCCTTGAGGGCCTGGTTGTTGTCCGCGCTGACCGCGCGGTGGCTGTTGGCCTTGAGTTGGGGGACTCGGCGGCGGGACAAATAGCGGAACCGCCGCGCCGGGCTGACCTGCCTGACCTGGCGCGCTCAATTGAGCGGGATCGCCCGAACGCCCTGGCTGCGGTTGATCCGGGCGCGCGGCCCCACGCCGGAAGATCGGCATCACGATCAGCCAGCGATCGGCGAGCTGGTCATAACGCACGACGGTGTCGCCGTTGTTCGTGGCCTCGCACGCGCCGCCGAAGCCTTTGAAAACCGTGTTGTTGGGGACAGGGCCGTAGAGAACCTTGCCCGTCACGTCGAAGCGTTTGCCCTTCTTAGAGAAGATCGCCATCCGCGTATTGACGGTTTGCATAACGTGGTCCGGCCCGACCGCGAGACTGTTGTCGGACGGGTTGCGCAACGCGACTGCGCCCTGTGGACCTTCAAACCCGACGCCGAGTCCGTCGAAGCTCGCTACGAGCGCGGCGCCCGGCAGAGAGCCTTGCGACCTCTGTTCGACCGCCGCCGCGCCAGGCGGGCTTTTCATCACAGGCGGCGTCGCGGTCGCGGCGGGATTTTGCCGCATTGTGAGGAACTCAGGCGATTGATTTGTGGCCCGCCGGGGGAGAAGTGACAGGGAAGCAAAAAGGAAAAAAAGGACAAGAAGGAGCCAAAAATCCTTTTTTGCCTTTTGTGTTTTTACCTTCCGCATACTTATCTCGAAGCCTTTCGTTAGCATTCTACCTTTGCCTGGCCCGCTTACGTTGGTTATCACTCAATCCCGGTTCAGCCATCAACTTTTCAATCTCAGCGATCTCGATTGGGACAAACGCCGACAGATTCTCATAACCGGTTTCAGTAATCAGGATCACGTCCTCCAGCCTGACGCCTATATATTCATCCGGAATCGTCATCGCCGGTTCGATCGTGAAGATCTGCCCCGGTTCAAGCGTATCGGTCGGCAGTCGCACGTCGTGAACTTCCAGGCCGATAGTGTGGCCGAGGCTGTTGGCTTTGCTCGCGCGATAACGTTCGACAAAGCGGGTCGCGGCCTCTTTGATCTTCAGGTCGGCGAATTTGAAATTGGCCATTACCGCGTCCATCTTCGCAACAGCCTCCTTGATGATGGCGCCGGGCCTGGCGCGGACTTTGATCGAAGTCATCAGTGATTGATAGAGCCGCAGGTAGATCGTGTAAAACTCGCGCTGCCGCGGCGTGAACCTGCCGTTGGCCGGAAAGACGCGAGTCACGTCGGAGACGTAGTATTTGTAATCGGGCGCGTAGTCGAATTGCACGAGATCGCCGTCCTGCAGTTTCGCCGTATTGCGGTGATAGTGCGAATACCAGGTGTTCGTGCCCGTCGCGATGAGCGCGAAGTAGGAAGGGCCGTAGGCGCCGTATTTCTTGAACACGTACTCGGCGACGGCCTGCAGTTCATATTCATACAGGCCCGGAGCCGCG
>DATEMG010000687.1:0-10548 GCA_035275805.1 Blastocatellia bacterium | reverse complement strand
TACTGTACCGGCATCCCAATTGAACAATTATGCTTTCCTTCGCGAATCACATGAGACGTCCAGCCCGGTTATTCCTCCTGTCTTGTCTGGTCATGGCAATGGCCGGCGCAGGCGCGGCCCAACATTCATCCGATACGTCCGCGGCATACCGGTTGACGTCGCAGGATATCGCTTTTCTCGACGATCTCTCCCGCCGCTCCTTCCGCTACTTCCAGGAGCACACCGACCAGGGAACAGGGCTGGCGCGGGATCGCGCGCGAACAGACGGCTCGTCGCACGGCGAGCAGCAGGACAAGATCGCCAGCATTGCCGCGACCGGTTTTGGTTTGACGGCGTGGCTGATCGCAGCGGAGCGCGGCTGGGTCGGCAGACAGATCGCGCGCGAGCGCGTGCTGACGACTTTGCGTTTCTTCGCCGACAAGCAGGAACACAAAGAAGGCTGGTTTTATCACTTCGTCAATATGAAAACAGGCGCGCGCGAGTGGAAGAGCGAGTTGTCATCCATCGACACGACATGGCTGCTCGGCGGCGTGCTGGCTGCGCGGGGATACTTTCGCGACGACAAAGAGATCGTCCGGCTGGCGACGAAGATTTATAACCGTGTCGATTTTCAATGGATGCTCAACGGCGATCCGCATCTCCTCTCGCATGGCTGGCATCCCGAAAACGGTTTCATCACGCACCGGTGGGGAGATTACAGCGAGATCGCGCTGCTTTACCTTTTGGCCATAGGCTCGCCGGCGCATCCGATTTCGGCGGAGTCGTGGTACGCGTGGAAGCGCAACTGGATCACTTACGGCGAGTACAAGTATCTGAGCGCGCCCGCGCCGCTCTTCATTCACCAGTACGCGCACGCCTGGGTTGATTTTCGTGGATGGCGCGAAAGCAAGCCGCCGCGAGTCGATTATTTCGAAAATTCCGTGACCGCCACGCGCGCGCATCGGGCCTTCTGCCTGGACCTGGCGAAAGAGTTTCCGGGTTACACGGAGAACATGTGGGGCATTACGGCTTCCGACACGCAGCGCGGCTATCACGCCTGGGGCGGGCCGCCGCGTCAGGGACCGATCGACGGATCGGTCGTGCCCTGCGCGGCTGGGGGATCGCTGATGTTCGCGCCGGACATCACGCTGCCTGCCCTGCGCGAGATGAAGGAGAAATTTGGAGAGAAAATTTATGGCCGCTATGGCTTCGCCGACGCTTTCAACCCCGCCACCGGCTGGGTCAACCCCGACGTGATCGGCATTGACGTGGGCGTAACTCTGCTCAGCGCCGAGAACCTGCGCAGCGGAAACGTCTGGCGCTGGTTCATGCGAAACGCCGAAATCCGCCGGGCCAAAGACCGTATATAGTGGGAGTGGAGAGTAGGGAGTGGGGAGTAAGGAATAATAACAATGAAGCTATTTCCTATTCCCCATTCCCCATTGCCCCATTCCCCGTTCCCCACTCCCCACTCCCTATTCCCTATTCAGAACGAGTAACGCAGCGCGAACTGCATTGTGCGTCCTGGACGCGGTTCGCCAACCGCCGCTTGCGAACCGGAGAAGTTACCGAAGTTGGCTGACGGCGCGGACGCATTGAACGGATCCGGCAGCAGCGTCAATCCGGCGACGACGCCGAACGGTTGCGTGTTGGTCACGTTGAAGACCTCCCATCGGAACTGCAGCTGGTGGCCTTCAGCGTACGGCATTTTGAAGACCTTGCTCAGTCCGGCGTCCATCACGAAGTAGCGTGGCAGCCGGATGGTCGAGAGGTTGCGGTCGCCGACTTCGCCTGCGCGCGCGTTGCGGAACGAGCGATAGGCTGCGAGCGGATCGGAGAAAAGGTTCGGCCGAAAGGCTGGGTCGTCGCCAGTCGGGTCGGCCACGTTGGCGCTCGGACTCGATTTGACGTCACGGATGCGCACGCCGTCGCTCTGCGATTGCCAGTTGGTCGCCCATTGAATGTCACCCGGCGTCCCGACTGGCAAGCCCGTGTTGAAGCGCGCAATGCCGGTCAATTGCCATCCGCCGATCAGCCCGTCCACCAACGAGTTCGCATTGCCAAAGAACGTGCGACCTTTGCCGAAGGGCAGCGCCAGCAGCCAGTTGGCGTTGAAGTTGTGCCGCACGTCGAAGTCCGAAACCGAATATTCCAGGTCAGGATCAATCGGGTTCCGAATTACTGTGCTGAGCACACGCTGCGTTTCGAGCGTGGACGAGTTGTCCATTGACTTCGAGACCGTGTAGTTGAAGTCGAGCAGGAAGCTCGATCCGAAGCGCTGGCGCAGCGTGAAGAAGCCTCCATGGTAATTCGATCGCCCCACCGAAGAGAGCGTTTGCAGGGCCGCGTACTGCGGGTGGAAGAAGGCATTCGGGAAGATGCCAATATCGTCAATTCTGAATTGAATGTCGGTGAAGTCAGTTAAGTTGCGGCCGCCAACAGCGGTCTTGGCGTGCAGCCGGTACGCCGCTTGCGAAGCCGTGAGCGGTGTCGGCGCGCCCAGCACATTGAAGGCGCCGGCCAGGCCCGGGAAGAACTTCTCGAAGAATGGGATCGTCTGCGCCCCGGTGATAGGCGTGTTGGCATTGCGCATCTCATTCAGGATGCGCGCTGCCGTGTACCAGTCCTGGCCCGACGCCGGGTCACGCAGGTTGTTCAGGTGCGTCACGTCGCGTGTCAGCAGCAGGTTGCGCGCCGCGCGGCCTATGTAGCCGACCTCAAACGAGAAGCCTCGCGGCAACTCGCGCGCGACCGAGAAGTTCCAAGTGTACTGCACAGGCGATTTGATGGATTGGTCAATGCCCGCAATGATGCGGTCGGTCTCGTCATCCGGGAAGGCGAGCGGGAAGACCAATGCGCTCGGCGCCGAGATGCGTGGGAACTGGCGCACGTTCGGGTTGAGCGACACCAGGGGCCCCAGGTTGTTGGTTGCATTGGTCGAATTGGAGCCGTTGGTCGCGGTGGATGAGAAGCCGAAAGAGTTCTCCGATTCCGAGGCGACGGCCAACTGACTCCCGACACGGTCGTAGAGCATACGGAAGCCGCCTCGTATCACTGATCGGTTACCGCGGCCGAAGATTCGCCCGAGGAAGCTTTCGCCGAAGTTGGGAGACCACGCGATGGAGACGTTCGGAGCAAAGTTGTTCTTATCTATATTGTAAAAATTCGGCCCGTCATTGGCCTTGCCGCCGAGCTGGAAGCTGATCAAATCATTGAAAGGCTGCCCCTGCTCGGCGCTGGCCAGCCGCTGCTTCAGGAAATCGCCCAGGACGACGTTCGGCACTAGTTGGAAGCCGCCCGTCTCGTAGACCGGCGTGTTCACACCGTAGCGCAAGCCCAAGGTCAGCGTCAGGTTGGGCCGGATCTTCCAGGTGTCCTGCGCGTAGAAGTCGTACTCTTCGGTGGCGAAAGTGCGAATTGCCGGCGCTCCTGCGGCAAGCGACTGCCCGCTCTTGTCGAAGATCGAATTGATGCTGTATTGGCTGAAGCGGCCCAGCGCCGCGGCGACGGCGCGCCCGTAGTCGAAGCCGAAGCTTTCGTCGAGTGTGGAGGCGATCTCATCCGGCTCCAGCAGCGAGGCGCCGCCCCCTTCGTAAAACTGAAAGTTGACCAGCGCATTGTCGAAGGAATTGGCGAACGACACGAGATCGTTGCGGATGACGCGGATGTTCGCGCCGAACTGCGCGGTGTGCGAGCCTTTCACCCAGGTCAGGTCGTCCGTGAAGTTCCATGTCGGGTTGGCGCGGTTCTGCGTGGTCGTGTTGAGCAGCGGCGAAAAGACGTCGCGGAACGCGACCGAGGTTCCGTCGTTGTCGCCTTGCGCGGAAAGCGCGGCGCGCGTCAATCCTACGCGCGAGTTATTGATGAGGCTGTTATTGATCGTCCAGGTGTGGCCGGTGGCGAAGCCTTTCGGATGCACCCAGAATCTGGGCGCCTTCGTGCCCGGAAAATTCGACGCTCCGCCGTAAAGATCTTCCTGATAATTGCCTCGGAAGAAAAGAGTGTGCTTATCGTTGATAGTGTAATCCAAGCGCGCGATGCTCGCGTTCAGCCGCGTCGAGGTCGGCGCGTTGAAACGGAAGCCGGCGCGGTTCAGACCGTCGCCGATTGTGAAGTCGTTCGGCAGCGGCGCAGTCTTCAGAATATCCAATCCCGCCTGGCCGACCCCGCCCGTCGCCGGATAGATGCGCGCGATGTCGGCGGGCGTGAGCGTTGTAATGCCGCCATCCGTGTTGACGTAGCGGACGATGCCGTTGCGCAGCGTCGCAGTCGGCACATTGCGCAGCACTGATTGTTCGGACGCGTCGCGACGTCCTTCGTAACTGAAGAAGAAGAAGAAACGGTCTTTGACGATAGGGCCACCCATACTGCCGCCGAAAACGTTACGGATCAGCTTGGGGCGCGGGTTTCTCTGGTCCCCCACCTGGGCCCTCCCATCGATGAAATCCTGGTCCGTGGCGACAAAGCGCCCGTTGGCGTTATTGAACCAGTCATTGGCGCTGGTTACGGTGTTACGGTGGAACTCGTAGAGCGAGCCGTGAAACCCGTTCGTGCCAGATTTGGTGACGAGGGAGATCTGCGCGCCTGAAGATCGGCCTTGCGAGGCGTTCGGGTTGGAAGTGGTGACGCGGAATTCCTGCACCGCGTCCGGGTTAGTTCGCAGCACGGCGGAGAGCGCGTTACCCAGAGCCACGCCGACGCCCGGGTTGAAAGCCCCGTTGCCGCCTGGCGCGACGACGTCCAGGCCGGTCTGCTGTTCGTTGGAGTCAATGCCGTCTATGGTGATGTTGGCCTGGTCGCGTCGTCCGCCGGTGACCTCGCCCTGGCGAGTGACGCCGGCTTGAAGCGAGAGCAAGCCGACTATGTTGCGCGCGTTGAGCGGCAGCTCGAGGACGCGCTTGTTCTCGAACGCATTGCCGAGGCTGGCGTCGGTCGTGTTGATCGGCGCTTCGTTGGCGGCGGTGATGTTCAGCGCCTCGGTCACCGCGCCGACCTCCAGTTGCACGTTGACTTCGCGCGGCGTATCTACCAGCGCGGCGACATTGCTGATCGAAACTTTCTTGAAACTGGGGGCTTCGACATCAATACGATAATTGCCGGGGGCGATCGAGTTGAATACGTAGATGCCATCTTCGCTCGCTGTCTGAGACCGGCTCAGATTTTTGTCAATGCTCGTCAGCGTGACTTTTGCGCCAGCGATGGCTTTGCCCTGTTGATCCGTGACAGTACCGCGCAAAACCGCCGAGCCGCTTTGCGCCGCCGCGGTCAACGCCGCAGCGATGACCAGCAGGATTCCGAACGCGAACCCGCCGGCTTTTTTGCGAATTATATGTCCTTGTGAATAACCCATTTTTACCTCCTGTGGATTGCTAAAGGAATCGGAAACGCTGTATGTCTATCCAAATGTCTGATCTCGGAAGCGCGGTCGATTTGCGCAACTGACATACCAATTGCTTGAGAGGAGGGGTTCGCGTTGAACTTTTGTCCTGAGACGACTTGGAACCGAGAAATAAGAAGCGAGAATTACACGCGCCTGTATACGCCTCAATTGTAATGAATATCGACCGACCCGCGCGCCGCAAATTTGTATTTCTATTCAACTATTGATAACAAAATCATGAACACGCGGTTCCTGTCTCGTTGAAGAGCCACGCCGCATTTACGAAAATCCGTATCGGATGCGGATTCTCGGATTTTTTGAGTATTGGGTGACGATGAATTTTGAAGAAGCGATCGAATATCTCTATGGCCTGGGAAATGAAACGTTGGCGATGAAGCTCGGGCTCGAAAGCGTCCGCGCGTTGGCCCGCGCCCTGGGCGATCCGCAGCGGAAATTCCCGGCGGTCCACATCGCCGGGACGAACGGCAAAGGCTCGACGGCGGCGATGACGGCGAGCGTTCTGCGCGCCGCCGGATTGCGCGCCGGCCTATACACGTCGCCGCACCTGGTTTCGATCACGGAGCGCATTCGCGTCGGCGCCGACGAGATCGCGCCGGACGAATTCGCGCGCCTGGCTACTGGCGTGCGCGCGACAGGCGAGCGACTTGTAGCCGAAAACGCGCTTCCCGCGCCGCCGACCTTCTTCGAGCAGATGACGACGATCGCTTACCTGTATTTCGCCGAGAGCAAAGTCGATTTGGCCGTTCTGGAAGTCGGCCTGGGCGGGCGTCTCGACGCGACTAACATCTGCGAGCCGGTCGTGACCGCGATCACGCCCGTGGGCTTCGATCACCAGAAGTACCTCGGCGATACGCTGGCGAGCATCGCCGGAGAGAAAGCCGGCATAGTCAAATCCGGCGCGCCCGTCGTCATCGCGCCGCAACTCGGCGAAGCGATGAACGCCATCGTCGCGCGATGCGAAGAACTGAACGCGACGATGATCGTGACGTCGGACCCGTTCGACGTCGAGGCCGCGGGCGACGGCGAAAACGTCGGGCGATACCGCTTCCGCTATCGCGCGGCGCGCGATGACTACGACCTGCGATTGCGACTGCGAGGGCGGCATCAGATCACGAACGCGGCGGTCGCAATACACATCGCCGAGCAACTACGGATCGCCGGATTCGACATTCCGCAATCGGCGATCGTCGAAGGATTGAACAACGCCGAATGGCCCGGGCGCTTGGAAATGATCCGCCGGTCGCCGTCGCAATCGCCTCTGTTGTTGGACGGAGCGCATAACGCGGCCGGCGCGCGAGCGCTGCGCGATTTCCTCGACGAGCATTTCCGCATGTCTCCGATCACGATCATTTTTGGGGCGATGGCCGACAAGCCGATTGGCGAGATGGGCGATGTTCTGTTCCCTGCCGCCAATCAGGTCATCGTTACCAGGATCGCCAACCCACGCGCCGCCGAGCCGAGCGCGATTGCAGACGCTTCCCATCGTGATGTGATCCGCATTGAAAACGCCGGCGAGGCTTTGAACGAAGCGTTTCGGATCACGCCGCCTGATGGGTTGATAGTTGTTTGCGGGTCGCTGTTTCTGGTCGGAGAGATCAGGCAGGCGCTCAGCGCTGATATTGGATAACAGGCCGCAGGCGATAGCTCGTCAGCCCGCGGGCTAAGAACGCGTCAAAATGTGGGTAATGACAATGCTTTATTCTGTCCCCCGCATTTGCAGGCTGAGACATCGCGCGCGCCCTGCGTCGCTGTTTCTTCACGCCCGTCGCCTTGTCACTCGCCGTCGCATTCCCGATAATGCGCGCGGCCCCGATAACCCGAGTAGGAGCTGAATAATGTTAGCCAACGGAATGCTTTTGCAGGAGCGTTATCGGATCATCCGCCTGCTCGCGCGCGGTGGAATGGGCGCGGTCTACGAAGCGGAGGCGGTCCATTTGGGAAACGCCCCGGTCGCGGTCAAACAGACCTACTACAATGAACAGCAGCTGGCATTGCGCGAGCAGTTCGAGCGGGAGGCGGCGACGATGGCGCGACTGCGCCATACCGCGCTGCCAAGAGTGAGCGACCATTTCGTCGAAGCCGGGGGGCAGTTTCTGGTGATGGAGTTCATCCCTGGCGACGATCTTTTCGCGCTGCTTACACGGCGCGGGCGGCCCTTCGATTGCGGGCAAGTCATGGCCTGGGCCGAGACGTTGCTCGACGCGCTAGACTACATTCACACGCAACATCCGCCGGTCATTCACCGAGACATCAAACCACAAAACCTGAAGTTGACCCCGCGCGGCGAACTGTTCCTGATCGATTTCGGGCTGGCCAAGAACGCGACCACGCCGACTCACTCGAGCGCGAGTCTGCACGCCTTCACGCTCAGTTATGCGCCGCCCGAGCAGATTGAAGGCGCGGGGACCGACCCGCGCAGCGACCTCTATTCGCTCGCAGCGACGCTTCATCACCTGCTCGCGGGCGAGCCGCCCGTAGACGCGCGAGTGCGCCAGGAGGTCGTGCGGTATCAGACGCCCGACCCGCTGCGCCTACTGCATCAGGTCAATCCGCAAATTCCCCCTGCGGTGGCAATGGTGATTGCGAGGGCGATGGCGCTCGACCGCGACTATCGTTACACAAGCGCAGCCGCGATGCTTCAAGCGTTGCGTGAGGCCGGACGTCTGATTGCGGCGACCACGCCCGAAGCGCCGTTCCCGCCGCGACCACAGACGCAAGAGGGGTATAGGCTCCGATCTCAATCGAGCCCGTCCGAATCGGCCACCGAACTCCTGACCGCCGCCCCTCCGCGCGAACAGCCGCGTCCCGGCGTCGCGGAGAGACCGAGTCAGCGCGTAGAATCAAGTCAACGCGCAGACGTCGCCCCGGCCCCCGCGCCGCAGCGCCATACGAAGGCGATCGTCATCGGCGCGGCGTTGGCGCTGCCGACCGTCGCGCTGGCCATTTACTTTGCGTTTCTCGCCGGGCGGTCCAGCGGCGGCGCCGTCGTCGGGAAAAACGGAATTGTCATCCCCAGCACCGGCAGCGTCACTGACATTCAAGAGGCTGTCAAATTGCCCACCGGCGTCGCGCCGTCGGGCTCCATCGGGAATTTCGATTTTGTGACCGTGACGCTGGACGGGGACGGGAACGCAATATCGCGCCAGAAAAAACAGGCGCGCCATTTCGGCGAAGACCTCGGCGAGAATGTAATTCTGGAACTGGTCGAGATTCCCGGCGGCGAATTTACGATCGGCTCGCCGAAAGAAGAGGAGGGACGCATCCCGACTGAAGGCCCGCAGCGCAAAGTGACGCTCCCGTCGTTCTGGATTGGCAAATACGAGGTGACCCAGGAGCAGTGGCGCGAGGTGGCGAAGCTGTCGATAGTGAAGTCCGATTTCGATGTCGACCCGTCGTTCCCGTTATACAAGCACGGCAAGACGCCGGTGAGCGGGGTCAGTTGGGATGACGCCGTGGAGTTTTGCAAACGCCTTTCGCGCAAAACCGGGCGCGAATACCGCCTGCCGACCGAGGCGGAATGGGAGTACGCCGCCCGCGCCGGAACGAACGCGCCGTTCGCCTTCGGGGCGACGGTCACGCCTGTGGTGGCCAACTGCACTCAGAAGAGGCCGATGACGGTCGGCAGCCTCGGCGTGGCGAACGCGTTCGGCTTGTTCGATATGACCGGAAATGTGTGGGAATGGTGTCAGGACGAGCGGCGCGACGATTACAACGGATTGTCAGCCGACGGCTCATGGACGAAAGAAGGAGACCCGCAGTTCCGCAGGCTGCGTGGCGGTTCATGGGGCCTGACCGAACTCAAGTTGTGCCGCACCGCCCTGCGCTACCAGGACGCCCCGGACGCCCGCCAAATGATCTATGGCTTCCGCGTCGTAACATTCAAGGCCCCTTGACAGTGATTCATAGTCACTTTGTCCCTCGCCAGAACGCTTGCGTCTGGTCATTGACCGTGCGTGTGTTGTAGCGCAACAGATATTCCTGATGTCGCTTCGTCATCGGGTAACGATCCGACGGCGAGTGTGGATAGCTCTTCATCCCGTGGAACGGCAATTCGCCGATTGTCTCGGGGCGCGCCGAGTTGATGTCCATATCCTTGCCGAATCCGTCGGCGTAAACCAGAAACGTGCGCTTCCATCCTTTCGGCAGGGCGGGCAGGTGGCGCGCGTCGAAATCGATTTGCATCTCGTCGCCGCTGCGCGTGACGACGTACATGTCGTCGGGCGCGAGCAGCAATTCTCGCACGTCGCCGAGGCGCGTGTAATTGCCCAGGTGCGCCTTCCATGGCGCCGACGGTTCGATCACGCTGTAATCATAAATCAGAGGCTTGCGGCCGTCGGGCGAATACTCACGCGGGAAACCGCGCCAGCGCAGGTCGGCGCGCAGCGGATCGAGCGCCGTCACTCGCGCCGGGGTGTACCCGCTCGAAACGTCAACCAGAATCTGATCCCAATAAATTCGCATGCTGGTCACGATGCGGACCTGCGAATCGTCGCAGAGGAATTTGCCCGTCAAATCGACAGTCATCGTCTTCGGCAGTCCGGCCGGGAATCCCATCTGCGGAATCACAGTCTGCCATTCGCCGCGCGCGTTCTTGACCTGCAGGTAAGGCGGCGTGAGCGTGACGCCGGCCTGCGTGGCCGCCATGTTCGACGTCGAATCGGCGTAATCAATCCACGCGGTCAGCAGCAGTGACACGCGCCTCGCGGTTTTGACTTCGCCCAGATCGAGGGTGATCGCGTGTTCATTCGCGTAGCCTTTGAACTTCAGCTTCTCGAAATCTTCCGGGTAACGGCGATCAACATCTTTGATCAGCGGCAGAATGTCACCGCTTTTATCATCAAAAGCCTTGGCCGGAGGCCGCGCGCCGCGCGTCGCGTAGATTTTGAATTCGGGGTAAGGCGGCGCGGGCATCAACCGCTCGTTCGGGTAGATCTCGACGTCGGCCGGGTGATCGACGACAAGCAGCTTGACCGCGTCGAAATAGATCACCTCTTCGAGCTGATTGTTCATCAGGATCGAATAGACGCCGTCGCGCTCCTTCAACTGATCGCCGGTGACGCGGATGTATTCGTCGCTGTCGGGGTAGCTCCACGTGTCGCCCGGTTCACGCGCGCCGATTGCGCAACCGCCTAAAAAGTCAGTGACGAACTCGTAGCGGCTTCCGTCCC
>DATEMG010000686.1:0-6326 GCA_035275805.1 Blastocatellia bacterium | reverse complement strand
GAGCGTCATGTCAATCAGATCGACGCCGAAGTCCTCGGCCTCCCAGTACGCAAGATCTCCCTTTATCGCCATAGTTCCTCCAGGTGTCAGGTGTCAGGTGTCAGGTGTCAGGTGTCAGGTGTCAGGTGTCAGGTTCCAGGTTCCAGGTTCCAGGTGTTAGGTTATTGTTTGTTTCTTAAGCTTTTTGATAAACCAGCCAGCATTTTGCCGACTTCGGAGCATTGGGCAAGCAACGGTTCGGCGTCATTCTCCGGGCGATATCCCAAACGTCCGATCAATAGCAAATGAGTCTCCAGTTCCATCAATGACCCGTTAGCGATTGATAGGTGACGCAAATACTCTCCCAGATGGTCGCGTCCGTGTCCTTCGGCGATGTTGGCGGGTATTGATACTGCCGCGCGTTGTGTTTGGCTTATCAGGCCATACATTTCATTTCTGGGCAGATCGCTGACAAACCTATAACAATCAACCACCAAGTCCATCGCTTTCTGCCAAACCAGCAAATCACGATAACTTTGTATTTTCATATTCAATCCTTCTGTAGCTGATGTTATTGATATGTAAGTCACAGGGCCTGACACCTGACACCTGACACCTGACACCTGACACCTATCGAGCCAACGCATGATATTCGCGGTTCGGGATCATACCCGTCGCCGACGCCATTCGATTGGTGAAATTGTACATAGCCGCGATCTCGATCACGTCCCACACCTCTTCCTGCGTCAGCCCGAGACTGATCAGGTGTTCGATGTCTCGTTGGGAGCAATCGGTCGGGGTTTTTGTAGACTTCACAGCGAAATCCAGAACGGCCTCCATCTTCGCGTCAAGTCCCGCGCGTTTGTAATCGAGAGTGATGCGGTCGGCCTTGATCGGATCACCCAGAGCTTCGCGCAGCGCCGCGCCGTGAGCGACCAGGCAATATAGGCACTGATTGGCCATCGAAACCGCGACGGCGATCATCTCGCGCTCGGCGACGTTTAAATTCTCGGACGGCTCGTGGAGCTGTTTGTAGTGCGCGAACCACGCGCTCAACCGTTCGGGGCGGAAGCTGTAAACGCGAAAGACGTTTGGCGTGAAGCCGATTTTCTCTTTGGCTTTGTTAAATAACTTGCGCAGGTTCTCCGGCAACTGATCTTCGCTCGGGACCGGAAACCAACTGATCCGCTCCTCGTTGGCGCTTGCTCCTTGAGTCATTGTTTTATCCTCCCTGGTTGTCGAATGATCCATGTCTTCCCGCCCCGCTTGCAAATCGCGTCGCGCCTTCCCGCGCGCCGGCTTGTAATGAGTGAAGGCCGTGATTGAACTCGCCCCGAAGCGCGTCTGCGAAGCTCAGGTCGAATTGCTCGTAGGCCGACATTCGGTCTTCGCGCATGCAGACTTGCGGGAAGGCGGCGATCTCGCGGGCGAGTTTTTCGGCCTCTTCCCGCGCCGCGCCTCTGGCCACGACGCGGTTGACCAATCCCATTTGCAACCCCTCGCGCGCATCAACGGGTCTGCCGGTCAGGATCATATCCAACGCCCGGCTCATCCCGATTAACCGCGGCAATCGAATTGTGCCGCCGTCAATCAGCGGCACGCCCCAGCGGCGACAGAAGACGCCCATTACTGCGTCTTCTTCCGCGACGCGCAAGTCGCACCAGAGCGCGAGTTCCAGCCCGCCCGCGACCGCAAAACCGGAGATCGCCGCGATCACAGGCTTGCTCAGCAGCATTCGCGAGGGTCCCATCGGCCCGTCGCCTTCGGGATCGACCCGATTGCCGCGCCCTTCCGAGATGGCTTTCAAATCCGCGCCGGCGCAAAATGTTCCGTGATCGCCGTAGAGCACGCCGACCGACGCCGAATCATCGGTTTCGAATTCCCGGAACGCGTCGGCCAAAGCCTGCGCGGTCGCGCGGTCAACGGCGTTGCGGACTTCGGGCCGGCTCAGTACGACTGTAGTAACTGGCCCGTTCTTCTCAACACTGACTGACATAACTCCTCCCATGAAGCATTTCTGAAAAGTAATGCAGCTACGCCGCCCAGTCGCGGCAGCGACGGTTGATCCTAGCCCGGCTTTTCAAAGCTCGCCATTACCCAAATTTCAACGCGAGGCGGCGAATGCGTTTCACCGTACGGATTTATTCTTAGTCGCGGAGCGACGGTTGAGATAAGTTAAGCGTGAATGAGTGCGAAGCTTTGGAGTGCGGCGGCTTTGACGCCGCTTTCCCATCCCTCGATTTGTCGAAAGCTCGATTTACAACTGGGAAAGCGGCGTCAAAGCCGCCGCACTCCAAAGGCTGCCGCCAATTTAGATGTCTAAACTTAACGCCATTAGCGTTGAAACGCCGGCCTAATCTCAACCGTCGCTCCGCGACTAAGAAGCGGCGCTCTGGGAGCGCAAAAGATTTGGGTAATGACAAGCGTTGAAACGCCGGGCTAGGCTCAAATGCCGCTCCGCGGCAGGGGAATCAGATATTGCGCGATGACAGAAGGACCTGACAATTCCGACCACCAGCCCTACCACCATCGTGAGCAATTGATCGCCGATGCGGTGGCCGCATACCACGACCTGCTACTTCGGGGAGAGACGATCGATCCGGACGAATACTGCCGAGACCATCCCGATCTCGACCCCGAGCTGCGCGCTCAGCTTTTAGCGCTCGATGAGATCGATGCGGTGTTAATGCCGAATGAGACGCCTAGCGGCGCTCGGTCGCCGGAATTGCCAGAGCGTCTTTCAGGCTACAAGATATTGGGCGAGATCGGCTCGGGCGGAATGGGGCGCGTCCTTCTCGCGCTCGACGAAAGGCTCGGCAGAAAGGTCGCGGTTAAGACGCTCAGCCCGCGCTACGCCGGCAACCCCAAACTGCGCGAGAGATTCATGCGCGAGGCGCGCGCGCTGGCGCGCCTGGATCACCCGAACATCGTTCGCATTTACAATCTCGGAGACGCCGACGAGGAGCCGCACTTTGTTATGGAGCGCATTGAAGGAGCTTCGTTGACCGAGGCGGCGCGACGGCTGGCTCTGACCCAGAAGATTGACTTGATGCTCAAGGTCACCCTGACAGTGGATTTCCTGCACCAGCGCCGGATGATTCACCGCGACCTGAAACCCGGAAATATTCTCGTCGGCCCCGACCTCGAACCGAAGGTGTTGGACTTCGGCCTTGCGGCGCAGTTCGATGACCTCGCGGAGCGCCTTACACAGGCTGGCGAGATCATGGGAACACCCGATTACTTTTCACCCGAACAGGCGCAGGCTGCGGCGCCTCTGGACGCGCGAAGCGACATCTTCTCTCTGGGGGCGATCCTCTATGAACTGATAACCGGGGGGCCGCCGTTTCGAGGCGAAAACGCGCGCGATCAGATTCGCTCGATCTGTGAACACGATCCCGCGCCGCCGCGGAGAATCAACCCCGCCATACCGGGTGAGCTTCAGAACATCTGCTTGAAGGCTTTGGAGAAGGATCCTGCGCATCGGTATCAATCCGCGCGCGAGATGGCCGATGATCTGGCGCGGTTGCTCGCCGGCGAGCCGGTCCTGGCGTTGCCTTCGTCATACGCGCGGATGATCGCGGGCAAGGTCGAACAACACGTTCGCGAGCTGAGCGGTTGGCGACAGGATCGCATACTCTCGGAGCAGGAGTTCGACTCGTTTAGGAAACTGTATGACCGGCTGATAGACCGGGAGGACGCCTGGATTATGGAGGCCCGGCGGTTGTCGCTCTCTCAGGTGAGCCTCTATCTGGGCGGATGGTTGCTGGTCACGGGCGCCGCTTTGATGGCGCTGTTTCGATACTTCTGGTTGTCGGGCGCGGCGACTGTGGTCGTCGTCTCCGCCGCGACCGCTTCCGCCTGTTATTCAGGCGCCAGATTGTGGAGGCGCGGGAGACAGCGGATCGGCGTGGCGTTTCTGCTTGTCTTCTGTCTGTTGCTGCCCACTTTGCTGGTCATCGCGATGAACGAGTGGAGAATCTTCTCAACGCTCACAAGGGGGCGCGAAGACCTAGAACTTTATCACTTGTTCCCCGCGTTTAAGCGCACGACAAACGCTCAATTATGGTGGGCCATGCTCTTATCGCTCCCGGCATACCTGTGGCTCCGGCGCGGGGCCCGCTCTTCAGTCTTCTCGCTCGTAATCGCGGTCATGGCGGCGCTGCTGGGCCTGGTGACGTTGCTGCGAATGGGGCTGATCGAATGGCTCATCGCTGACCCGGGCAAGGTCTATTTTCATCTCATACCCATTGCAGTCTCGTTCTTCGCCGCCGGACTCGCGATAGAGCGATCCGGCCATTCATCGGATTCGCGTTACTTCTATCCCATCGCCGTCGGCTTCACGCTCATCGCCCTAAGCGGCGTCGCGGCTTTTCATCAGCCATACGCCGAATGGCTGAGGTCGGTGGCGCCTGTGACGCGAGCGCAGGTCGAGTACCTGTTCATCCTCAATGCCCTGATATACCTGGCGCTGCAATACGCCTGCGAGCGGGTCTCGTCGCCTCAGACGAGATGGGTCGCCAAATCCTTCCGCTTTTTCATTCCCGGACACGTGATGACTCCGCTACTGCTGCTCGGCATGACAGCCTCCAACCTTTTGGAGCAATCGCCCGCGGATGACAGTCTCAGGCTTGAAGCCCGTATCTTTGAGGTCTTGCTGCCGTTCGTCGCCTGCCTTTTTGTCTTCGGCAGCGTGGCCAAGCAGATGAAGAACTTCTTTGTGACCGGCCTGCTGTTTCTGGGAATCGGCATCGTGCGCCTGCAACAGGACCTTTTCAGAGATCGCGCCGCCTTGCCTCTTGCGCTGCTCGTGATCGGCTTCTTGTTGATGTTGGCCGCGGCGAATCTAGACCGGATCAAGAGGGCTGCCCGCCGAAATCGGCGCCGCTAGCTATCGCTCGCGATACGGATTCAGACGCCTGCTTGCACAGGTCGAAAAAAAATCTCGCGCAGGTGAAATCCCAGGCTCAAAAAGTCGCTATCCGATACAGGTCGCCTTTTAAACAGCTTCGAGCGACCGGAAAGGATAAGACTGATTATGCGGAACATCTTGAAAATCTTCGTTGTCTTAGGGATCGCATCGGCGCTGACCGCCTGCGCGCCCTCGTTGCATCCGTTCTATACTGACAGGGATGTCGTCTTTAATGAGGCCTTGCTCGGCATGTGGATAAACGATTCCGGGGAGGCGTGTAAGTTTACCAAATCGGGCGATGATCATTACGAACTCCTGGTTATGGACGAGAAGCCGGTGCGGTTCGAGGCCCGACTGATCGAGCTTGGCGGCGTGACCTTTCTCGACCTCTATCCGAAGCCCCTGGGAAACGAAAGCGACCTTTACCCCGAAAGCTTTGTGCCGGCGCATAGGCTTGCGCGAGTGACGATAGGTAATGACTCGTTCTCCTTTGCGATGATGGATGGCGGTTGGCTCAATCGTCTGAGCGATAGAAACCAGCTCGATCTGAAACACGAACGCATCAACGACGATATGATCGCGCTGACAGCGCCGACGCGGGAACTGCAAGCCTTCGCGCTGAAACATGCCAATAACGAAGAGGCGTTCGGCGATGCGGCGGTCTTTCATCGCTTCAGGACTGGCAAATGATGGCTGATGATAATTAGCTGAGGCCCCGGCGTAATTGCCGGGGCCTCAATTAAAGCAATTTCGGCATGCGTGTTCAGCCGCTCCCTCACGGTCGCGGTACTGTACCGCGCGCGTAAGCAAGCGGCTCCTGAATACCAATGTCGAAAATGCTGTAAATGAACGGAACGGAACGCGCGGGCTCTCGCCGAGGTTTCGCCCGAACCCATATCCATATATAATCGCCGAGTAATGCGCATCGCGAAGCACACATACTCCCCGTTGGCCCTGGTTCTCAGCCTGGGACTAATGTATTCACAGGTATGCAACGTCATTTGCGCTTTCTCTAATTGTTCGGCGCCGGCTCCGATCAGGGAAGCGGCGACCGTCGAACATGGCGGCCACTGCCATCAGAAGCCGCAGCCATCTCAAAAGGATCCGCAGCCAGACCGTCAACATCGATGCCCGGCTCATGATTCAGCGGCCTCGATTCTGCCGTCTGGGACGACCTCAAGCGTCGTTTCACATCCCGTCTGGCAGGCTGCGGCCGAGCTTGTTTCTTCGCCTGACAATCCGTTCGATCTTGCCGGAAACGTACCTGATCGCGGCGGGCATTTCAGATCGCCGCCGCGACAAGCACTGTTCACAATCCTCCGCATTTAATCCCAGGTTCAATTCTCGCATTGCAGGTGAAGGGTGTCGTGAGCCTTTCATCGATCGACATTGGTACAGTACCGCGCGCGCAAGCAAGCGGTCGTCTTATAAGTCGGCC
>DATEMG010000685.1:0-2292 GCA_035275805.1 Blastocatellia bacterium | reverse complement strand
CCGCAATCCGCAATCCGCAATCCGCAATCCGCAATCAGATGCCGAACTTGTTCTCCTTACCGGCCGTCAACCGTTTGATGTTCTCCGAATGCTTGAGAATGATCACGGTCGAGACCGCGCATAGAGCCGCCATTATCGGGGCAAAATCGCCGACCGGTTCGATCCATGTGTGGGTCAGCAATATCCATAGAGGCAGAAACGCGGCGGCGATGATCGAGCCGAGCGAGATGAAACGCGTGCGCCACACTACAACGATGAAGACCGCCAGAGCCGCCAACGCGGCCCACGGCGCAATCGCCAGAAAAACTCCCAGGCCCGTCGCCACGCCCTTGCCGGCTTTGAACTTTAACCACACGGGGAAACAATGCCCGATGACGGCCAGCGCCGCCGCGGCGGCGATGACCCATGAAGTTCCCGCTTCCCCGGTCAACCACCGCGCGACCAACACGGCCATCGCGCCTTTCAACGCGTCGAGCGCGAGCGTCACGACGCCGGCTGCTTTTCCTGCATTGCGCGAGACGTTGGTCGCCCCAGTGCCGCCGCTCCCGGTTTCGCGAATATCCGCGCCACTCGCCAGCCTCACCATCAGGTAGCCGAAGGGGATCGAGCCTAGCAGGTAAGCGACAATCAGTGATACGGCTTCCAATAGTGTCATTTTTGCTGCTCTATTGATCTGGTTTATCTGACGAGACTTATAAGCCTCCTGGCGATCCCGCGATCTCG
The DNA here is from genome assembly GCA_035275805.1 of Blastocatellia bacterium. Lineage (GTDB taxonomy): Bacteria > Acidobacteriota > Blastocatellia > RBC074 > RBC074 > JAJVID01. The sequence continues at coordinate 1,569 of DATEMG010000685.1, read as the reverse complement.
CTCCTCATTTGTCGAACTCATCCCCATGCTGACGCGCTGCAAATTGCGAAGACGCTCCGCAATTTTGTATTCGTCAGCATCAGCCTGCAAAAGCCGAACTATTCCGCTCGTGTACGAGTCGTATTCGTCGCTGCACGCGAGATTGGAGTTAAGTCCAATCGGATCCCACTCTCGAAATAGAACTTCTTTCACCGACTGCAAAAGCTCTTTTCTCTTCATTTCTGTTCTCTACTTGATCCTGCGCCGAACCATGTCCAGCGCCGCATTGACCGAGAGTGTGCGAATGAATTGCCGGTCGCCGGGAAAGATGAATTTGCGCGTCGTGTTTTGCGTATCGTCGGCGAGCGCGATATAGACCAACCCGACCGGCTTCTCAGGGCTGCCTCCGCCCGGCCCCGCGACGCCGGTGACGCCTACGCCGAAAGTCGAACCGGCGCGTTTGCGGATTCCCGCGGCCATCGCCCCGGCCACTTGTTCACTCACGGCGCCGTGAGTCGCTATCAATTTCTTCGGCACGCCGAGCAGATCGATTTTCGCTTCGTTCGAATAACTGACGACGCCTTCGAGGAAATATTCCGAACTGCCCGGCACGTCCGTGATCCGCCCGGCGAGCAATCCGCCGGTGCAGCTTTCGGCCGTCGCCAGCGTGTAACCTCGCATCTTGAGCGATTGGCCGACCACCTCTTCGAGCGTTTCGTTATTGCGCGAGAAGATGTATTCGCCGAGGACTTCATCGAGCCGCCCGGCAAGGTCGTCGAGCAGTTTCACGGTCTCGTTCTCGTTTCGCGCCTGGGCCGTCAGGTGCAATTCGATCTGGCCGTCTTTGAACAGGATCGTCGTGGAAGGGTTCTGGTATTTCGTGTAAATCGGCGCGGCCAACTCGTCCACGGCCGATTCGCCCAGACCGAAGATGCTCAAGGTTCGGCGCATGATCAGCATATCGCCCGCGCGCTGTTTCAAGACTGGCGCGACCAGGGCGTCGAAGATCGGCTTCATCTCGCGCGGCGGGCCGGGCAGCAGGACGATCGTGCGGGCGCCTTCGGTGATCAGCATTCCCGGCGCGGTGCCGTTGTTGTTCTCCAGGATCTGCGCGCCGTGGATGACGAGCGCCTGGCGGGCGTTGATTTCGGGCATCGTCATGTTGCGGCGGGCGAATCGAGCCCTGAGCTTTTCTAGGATCGCGTCTTCCAGAATCAGTCGGCGTTTCAAGACGCGCGCGAAGATTTTCCGCGTGATGTCGTCTTCGGTCGGCCCTAGTCCGCCGGTGGCGATGACGATCTCGGAACGCTTCATCGCGTCGCGGACGGTCTCTTCCAGCCGCGACTCGTCGTCGCCGACCACGGTCTTGAGTTTGACCTCGACGCCCATCGAGTTGAGCCGTTCGGTCAGCCAAAGCGAATTCGTGTCCAACCGGAACGGCGTCAACATCTCGGAACCTATAGCTATAATTTCAGCGTTGAGCATAGTTGATCGGCGCCGCGCGCGTCAGCAAGCGGTTAATTTTGCATGCGACCGCTTGCTGACGCGCGCGGTACTGTTAGATTAGCGTCCACAGCAACGACAGCGCCA
>DATEMG010000684.1:0-3094 GCA_035275805.1 Blastocatellia bacterium | reverse complement strand
GCAACGATTGACGGCGGCGGCGTCACCGCGCCTTCCCTGGCGTTTTACAATCTCAAAGGAGAATGGGACGTTGAGAATATCGGCGTGGCGCCGGACATCGAGGTGGAATATACGCCGGCCCAGGTAATCAAAGGGCGCGATCCGCAGATCGAACGGGCTGTGGAGGAAGCTCTTAAGTTACTTGAACAGAACCCGCCGCAACGCGCGCCGCGCCCCGCGCCGATCGACCGAGTATCGAAAAGCCCTGAGAAGTAAGTGACGCCATAACAGATGGATTCCCTCTTTGCGGCCTTAGCGTCTTGCGCCTTGGCGAGAACCGCCCCCAGAATGAGGAAGCCATTTCTCGCCAAGGCGCAAAGGCGCTAAGTGGCGCCACTAACTTCTCGAAGACCATTCATACGGCTTATGGCGACAAACCAACGAAAGGACAATAATGAAGACAAATCGAATTCAAACTTTGTTCCTGGCCTTGACGCTCGCTTTGAGTGTTGCGCCATGCGCTTTCGCTCAGGAAGCGCCGCTGCAAGGCTTCGATGAATATGTCAACAAGGCGCTCAAGGATTGGGAAGTTCCGGGCGTCGGCATCGCCATCGTCAAAGGCGACAAAGTCGTTCTGGTGAAGGGCTACGGCGTGCGCAAACTCGGCGACCCGACACCCGTAGACGAGCGTACGATCTTCGCCATCGGTTCGTCTTCAAAAGCCTTCACCGCCGCCGCGTTGGCGATGCTAGTGGACGAAGGCAAGATCAAATGGGATGACCCGGTAACAAAACACCTGCCAGGCTTCGAGCTGTACGACCCTTACGCCTCTAAAGAGATGACGGTTCGCGACCTGCTCTGCCACCGCAGCGGATTGGATCGGGGCGATCTGATGTGGTACGGCTCTGAATACGGTCGCGACGAGATCATCCGCCGCGCGCGCTTTCTCAGGCCAAGTTGGAGCTTTCGCTCACAGTTCGGCTATCAGAACATCATGTATTTGACCGCGGGCCAGATCATCCCGGCTGTCACAGGCAAGAGCTGGGACGATTTCATCAAAGACCGCTTCTTCAAGCCGCTCGGCATGGCCGCGAGCAGCACGAGTGTGAACGACCTCAAATCGTCCAACAATGTTTCCACGCCGCATGCCAAGATTGAAGAGAAGGTTGTGGCGATCCCCTGGCGCAACATCGACAACATCGCACCCGCCGGTTCGATCAATTCCAACGTCGCCGAGATGACCGCCTGGGTTCGGCTGCAACTCTCCGACGGCGAGTTCTCCGGACAACGGCTGCTCAGCTCCGGCGCGATCAAAGAGACGCAGAAATCTCACACCGTCGTCCCCTACGATCCGCCCTGGAGCCTTTTATTTCCCGAAGCCCACTTCGTCACTTACGGCCTTGGCTGGCTTCTCTCCGACTACCGCGGGCGAAAGGTCGTCGAGCACGGCGGCAACATTGACGGGATGAGCGCGTTGGTCGCCTTCGTCCCGGAAGAGAAGTTGGGGTTGGTGGTTCTCACCAATATGAGCGGCAGCGAGCTGCGGACGGCCCTCAAGCTGCGAATCATCGACGCCTTCCTGGGCGGCGATGCGAAGGATTGGAGCGCCATTCACCTGAAGACGATGAAGAGCTTCGAGGCTCAGGGCAAAGCCGCCGAGAAGAAGCGAAATGACGAGCGGGTCAAAGACACGAAGCCTTCGCTCGCGCTCGACAAGTACGCGGGAACTTATCAGGACGAGATGTATGGCGATATGAAGGTGTGGCAGGACGAGAGCGGCAAGCTGGTCGCGCGCTACGGCCCTGCGTTCACTGGCGATCTTGAGCACTGGCACTACGACACGTTCCAGGTCGCCTGGCGCGACCGCACGTTGGGCAAGAGTCAGGTCACTTTCACGCTCAACGCGCAAGGCAAAGTCGAATCGGTCAAGATCCAAAACATGGCCGATTTCAAACGCGCGCCCGACAAACCGCCCGCAGTCGCCGGCGTCACGATGAGCGAATCCGATCTCAAAAAATTCACGGGGCGCTATGAACTCAAATCGCCTCCGCTGGACATGAGCGTCGAGTTGGTCGGCGGTAAGTTGAAAGCCGTGATCCCGGGTCAGCCCGTGGCCTCGCTCGCTCCGGTCTCGGCGGATCGCTTCACGGTCGAAGGAGCGCCTGTAAGCATCTTCGTCCAATTCAAGCTGGCCGATGGCAAAGTAAGCAGCCTGACGGTTGAGCAAGGCTCATCACCGCCACTCACTTTCACGCCTAAGCAGTAGACGGAGAGGATAGAAGATCGAAGATGGAGGATAGAGCTGAGATCCTCGATCTTCTATCCTCGATCCTCCATCCTCGATCCTCCACCCCCGACGTGCCAGCGCGCCCCGGCAGCGGCTTCTTTTTCGTAGTCGCGCAAGAGGGCGAGCGTCCGCTGCGGATGGAGATGGGCGCAGGCCGCAATGATGGTGTTGATAGCGGCCATCGGCGCGACGTAAGAGCCGGTGAAGACGGAGCTGGCGATGGCGGCCACGACGTAGCCGTCGCAATATTTCGCCAACGGAGTCGTATCGCTGTCCGTGATTCCGAAAGTCGGCACTCCCTGCTCACGGGCGCGCTGCGCCGCCTCGACGGTCTCGCGCAGACACCGCCCGAAGCTTATAGCGATCACCAGGTCCTTTGAGTCCAAGACCTTGATCTTGTGAATGAGATTGCCCGCGCTTCCCACGGGCGCCTCGGCGTCGAACCCTTGTACGGCCAGGCCGTAAGCCAGGAAGTGCGCCAGCGACGCGGCCAGGTCAATTCCTACCACAACAACGCGCCGCGCGCGGTGAATGCGCTTGGCCACGGCGATGACCTGCGTGGTGTCCAGGCCGGTTTTCAAGAGATGCAGATTGGCGATGTCTTTGTCGACGTTCTGGCGCAGGCGATCGGCCACGGACTGCTTCTCCCTCGTGGCCGCCTGCATAGTCGTGTATGGCGTGATCCGCGCGACGAAATGGCGCCGGAGGTCGGCGGCGAAGTCGGCGTAGCGGTCATAGCCGAGAACCTGAATGGTGCGCACAATCGTGGCCGCGTCCATATCGAAACGCTTGCCCAACTCACGCGAGGATAAGAAATAGATCTCCTCC
>DATEMG010000683.1:0-16891 GCA_035275805.1 Blastocatellia bacterium | reverse complement strand
CAGCGCGAGCATGATCAGAGTGGCATCCGATTTCCAGAAAGAAGCCTGATTCGTTTGTGAGTTTTTCATTGTGCTTTGTTTGTCTAGTACGCGGGGTCAGTACCGCGAGCGGTAGCGAGCGTGGTCTCCGTAATCAATCAGCTCCGCAAACCACGTTCGTTACCGCTCGCGGTACCGATTCGCCTCCTTATTCGAACAGGCCGTCGACATAGGCCTTCGGGTCGAAAACGACCAGGTCGTCGGCCTTCTCGCCGATGCCGCAATACCGGATCGGCAGGTTCAAGTCTTTGGCGATCGCCACGGCGATGCCGCCTTTCGCTGTGCCGTCGAGCTTCGTCAAGACCAACCCGGTCACGTTGGCGACTTTCAGGAATTCGCGCGCCTGGCTCAGACCGTTCTGCCCCGTCACAGCGTCGATGACCAGCAGCGTCTCGTGCGGCGCGTCCGCAACTTCGCGCCCCGCGACGCGCTTCATCTTTTCGAGCTCGGCCATCAGATTGGTTTTGGTGTGAAGTCGCCCGGCGGTGTCGACTATCAGCACGTCGGCGCTGCGCGCTTTTGCCGCCTTCAACGAATCGAAGAGCACCGCCGCCGGGTCAGTTCCCTGTTTCTGCTGGATCAGCGGGACGCCCGCGCGCTCGGCCCAGATCGCCAATTGGTCGGAGGCCGCGGCGCGGAAAGTGTCCGCCGCGCAAATCAGCACTTCGTAACCGTCGGCCTTGATGCGATTGGCCAGTTTGCCTATAGTGGTTGTCTTGCCCGCGCCGTTGACGCCCACGACCATCATCACGTAAGGCCGCACGCTTTCGCCCACGGAAGCCTCAGAAGCCACGCCGCGCGCCCGCTCGGCCCGCTCGAGAATTTCAAGCAGGCGTTCTTTGATCACCCGCTTGAGTTCGCCGACGTCCTTCAAAGTCTGGCGGCTGACCTGACGGCGCACGTCTTCGATGATTTCCAGCGCCGTCTGCACTCCGATGTCGGCGGCGATCAAAGCCTCTTCAATCTCCTCCAGCGTTGACTCGTCAATCTGCTTCTTGCCCTTGACGACGTCTTCGATCCGCGAGGTGATGTTATCACGAGTGGCCGAAACGGCTTTGCGGAACCGCGCGAAGAAGTTCTCCTCCTCGACCGGCGCTTCGACCCGCTCCACAACCTTCTCCTCGACAGCAGGCTTTGCGGCGACGGACCGCGAGCCTTGGGGCGCGGGCTCAAAAAGCTTCGCCGCTTCGGCGGCCCATTCTTCGACGGCGATCTCAACCGGCTTAACCGTCTCGGGCTCCGCCGCGACCGGCTCCACAACTTCGGGCTCCGCGACCACCGGGGCCGACTCCGCCTTCCATTTCGCGACCTGCTCGATACGCGCGGCTTCTTCTTCGACTCGCGCCTGATCCTCAAGACCAACAGGGGCCTCATCCGGCGCGCTCAATCCCAGCGAAATAAAATCTTCCTTCTTACGTCTCCAAAACAAACCCATAAATCCCAATCTCAACTCTCGAAATCATACAGCGCGCGGCAATGCGCTGGCGCCGATCAATCCGCGACCGCTAACGCCTCACGCGCTTGCACGGCGGACGTCTGTTCGTCTTTGGGGTAGAACCAGAGTAACGCCGCGGAGGCCAGCGGGACCACCGCCGCAATCATCAAGGCGCGGGCGAATCCGAACTTCTCGCTCATCGCGCCGGCGATCGGGGTCATTAAGGCCCCCGCGCCCCAGGCGAATCCCATCATCAGCGCCGAGACCGTGCTTGCGCCGCCGGGAACCAACCGCTGAGCCATTACCACGCTGACCGGGATCGGCAAATTCAGAGCCGTCCCGCCAGCCATCAACAACACATTGCTCAACGTCCCGCGCGTCGAGAACGCCGCCAGCAGCAGAGGCGCGGCGACGAGCATCGCCACCATCGAGATGCGCCGCGCGCCCAGCCGATCGGCAAACACTCCTCCGAAAAATCCGCCCACCCCGCCGAAGAAGAGGAATCCGGCCAGCACGGAGCCGTACTGCATCTCGGTCATCCCGAAACTTTTCAACGCGAACGGCCAGTAGGTCTGCACGCTGACCGCGACCGCCGAACGCAACACGACAGCGAAATAGAGCAGCGTCAACGGGACCCAGGCCGCGCGCAGCGCGTCTGTCAACGCGGGCGCGCCTTCCGCCCTTCCACGATGTTCGAGCGGCGGGCAATAGCGGAACAAGATCACCCAGAACGCCACTCCCCAGATCGCGGTGTACCAACTGTACTCAAGCCCGTACCGGTTCACCACCATCGCCACCAGCAACGGCCCCAACGCAAAACCGACCGTTCCCGCCGACGAAAAGACCGACATCATCATTCCCTGACGCTTGTCCGACCCGTCAGACGAAGCCGCGCGCGAGACCAGAGCCGCCCCTTGCGGGTGAAACATTCCCACGCCGACGCCGCCCAGAATCACCAGCGCCATCAGGCCGGGCAGGCTATCGGCCGTCCCCAAACAAGATAGAAAGACGGCGGCGATCAGAGGCCCGAAGACCACCATCGAACGCTTCAAATAACGGTCCGAGATTATTCCGTAGACCGGCTGCATCAGCGACGACGCCACGGTCAGCATCGGCGGAACCAACCCGGCCTGCGCAGGCGTCAGGCGCAGTTTCACCGCCATCAGCGGCAACAGTTGATACAGGAAACTCGAATACGAATCCAGCGCGAAATGCGCAGTCGACAGCAGGGTGATTGTCAGTTTGTTTTTTCTATCCATTTCACGGGCGATTTTTATTTATACTTTGGGGCGACGACGCGCCAGCCTACCGGGCAGCTTCAATAAATTGTTTGAAGATGGCCTGCGAAAACTTATCTTTCTCCCATCCGATCTCGGGATGCCACTGCACTCCGAGCGCAAAACGATCCGCGCGCGTGTCGACAATCGCCTCGATCACTCCGTCGGGCGCGCGCGCGATCACCTGAAGATCGCGCCCGACACTGTTGACGGCCTGGTGATGAGAGCTGTTGACGCGCGCGGTTTCGCCGCCGGCAAGTTCGGCGAGCAACGAACCTGGCTCGATCTTGATGTGGTGCGAGGGCCGATTAATGGTCTGCCCTTGCTCGTGTTTGATCGCCTCGGGCTTTTGCGACGACAGGTCCTGGATCAACGAACCGCCGCGCGCGACGTTCAGCGACTGCATCCCGAAGCAGATGCCCAGCACCGGCATCGCGCGCCGTTCGGCCACTTCGAGCAGGATCAGGTCGGTCTCGTCCCGCTCCGGGAGCACCGCGCCGAGCCTCTGATGCGGCTCCTCGCCGTAATAGACCGGATCGAGGTCGCTGTTGCTGCCCGACAACATCAGGCCGTCGAGCCGCTCGCAGAGCGCCGAAAGATAAGCGCGATCCGGAATAAGAGGAATATAGACGGGCGCGCCGCCCGCGCCCTCCACAGCTTCGGCGTAATAACGGCGCAGGTAAAAAGTCTCTTCAGCGCCGAGCCGCGTGGTGACGCCGATCAACGGACGAGAGGTCGCGGATAAAGCCGACCCGGTCAATCTCAGGCTCCTGTTATGAATTTAGTAAGTAAATCGTGAGTGTAAACGGCGCCTTCTGGCTTGTCAAAAGAGAGGGCTGAAGGGCATTTGAGCGTTCTCTATTTACTTACGGCGCCAACTTCCCAGCGCAAAAGACTCACGGCGAAGGGGGAATAGATCAGTAATCTCATTTCCTCTTTTTGCCCCCTCCATTGGCATCGCCTATTCTTCTCCCGTCCTGTTCTGAGCGATCAGCCTCAGCATCTCTTCTCTTCCCTTTTTCTTTTCGTTGTATCCGCGATCCCCATAAGGCTGCGATTTTTCCAGCCATAGATCTTCCAGGAAGGCCAATTCCTCTCGATGGTCGCGCCCTTCCTTTGGCGTGATTTCGTCCAATATCTCAAAGGCGAAATTCTCGCCGCCGAATTCATTCCACTCGGCCTGAAGAGCGCCGTTCGAATGATTCCCCATCTTTAACGCGAATTTATGCCGGTTGAGAATGCCGGGAAGATCGAGCGCGGCTCCGATCAACACTTTCTCGTTGACGACGTTGCGTATCTGATAGACGCCCATCGGACGATGATTCAGCTTATACTCTCTCTTCAACTCTTTCTTTTTTGCGCTCATATTTACTCCGAGGTTGCGATGGAATCAGCGGTAGAAGGCGTTGATTATAACAAATTGGGTATCCCAGTCATTGACATCAGCCCGCTAATCTGCGGAACAGAAGGCCGACCTGCCGTAGCCGCCGAGATCGGGCAGGCCTGCCGCGAGTTCGGCTTCTTTTACGCCGTCGGACACGGCGTTGGCGAAGAATTGCAGCAGCGGCTGGAAGGTCTCAGCCGGCGATTCTTCGCTCAGGACCTTGAAGCGAAGATGGAAATACGGATGGCCCTTGGCGGCAGGGCCTGGCGCGGCTATTTCCCCGTCGGAGACGAAATGACTTCAGGTCAGCCCGATTTGAAAGAAGGCGTCTATTTCGGCGCGGAGCTTGGAGACGATCACCCGTTGGCGCGCGCCGGCGTCCCGATGCATGGCCCGAATCTTTTTCCTTCAAAGATCCCTGGATTCCGCGAGGCCGTGTTGGAATACATGGCGGCGATGACCGGCCTCGGCCACGCGTTGATGCGCGGAATCGCGCTCAGCCTCGGCCTTGACGAATCGTATTTCGCCGAACGTTACACCGGCGACCCGCTGATGCTGTTTCGCATATTCAACTACCCCGCTCCAGCTATAAGGGCCGCCGCGACCGGATGGGGCGTGGGCGAGCACACCGACTACGGGCTGCTGACGATTTTGAAGCAGGATGAATCGGGAGGGCTGCAGGTCAAATCGCAATCGCGCTGGATCGAGGCTCATCCCATCCCCGGATCGTTCGTTTGCAACATCGGCGATATGCTGGATCGGCTGACCGGCGGACGGTATCGTTCGACGCCTCATCGAGCGCGAAATGTGAGTGGGCGCGACCGGCTGTCGTTCCCGTTCTTCTTCGACCCGAACTTCAACGCCGAGGTGGAGCCTCTTCCGCTCGACACAAGAGCGATTGATGACCGGGACGAGCGCTGGGATCGAGCCAGCGTCCACGAATTTCGCGGGACCTACGGCGATTATCTGCTCGGCAAGGTGGCGAAAGTCTTCCCGCAGTTGCGGCGCGAGGTTTTAACCGAACCTGGTCAATAGGCCCTGAGCCGGCGAATCATTTATTCAATGCTGCTTTGTGGCCTGGGCTTGAATCAAAACTTTGAGCCCTCGTCCGATCAGCCCGCGAGCGTATTTGACATCGAAGTCGAACCGGTCGATCTCGGCAACCGCTGCGAAGTAGAGAATTTCGTCGCCCTGCGGCGAGCGGCTGCGGTCGGTTATCGTCACGTCGAGCGCGACCTCGCGGCTCTGGCCCTTGATCGTCAGCGACCCGTTGACGCGCAGCATGTCTCTGTCTCTTCCCCGCCCAACGCTGGCACTCTGAAAATGAATCTCCGGGTATGCGGCGGCGTCGAGAAAATCCTTACTGCGCAAATGCTCGTCACGCATTTTGACTCCGGTCGAGACGCTCGCGGCTTTCATCGCCGCCTCGACCGACGAGTGGTAAATGTCGTTTTCGTCGAGCGTTATCTTTCCGCCGAAGTCGGTGAGACGGCCTTTGATCGTGAAGAATAACATCTTGGCGCTGAATTCCACGGTCGCATATTGAGGGTCAACCGTCCAAACAGTTGTGGCGCTGTCAGCGCCGATTGTCTCTGACTTCATCTGGCATCTCCTTCATATCATTCAAATATCTGACAGCCTTGCTGAAAAGAAAGGTCAGCGAATTGACGCCATATCAATTGATGCAAAACCCAAATCCCGTGCCATTTGAAATTATAGGCTAATTGCTGAATACAGTGAACTTGCTCGATAGAGCTTTGCAAGATCAGGAAACAGAACGTCCGCTTCTGGGAACTATTAATCCCAAAAGCGGACGAAATAAAAAGAGAGTTGCGTTATTGTTGTCCGCTGCCTGCGGCGCTCTCTTTGAGTCTCTTGAACCGATTGACACGGCCATTCTGATCATAAAGCATTTCGACGACTTCGCCCTTGTCATCTTTGACAAATGTGATTTGTGACGTTCTTCGCCGAGGACTTAGTTTCCGTCGCGTGGCTTGCGGGAAACGCGAACAGAACTCCCCCAAGACCGATCAACACAATCAATACAACACGAGATTTGTTCATGGCTTCAACTTCCTCCTGAAACAAAATTATCAGATTCGTAGGGATGTGGAAGAATTGGTTTCTTTACAAGAATAAGGATGGGAGATTCCCCTCCCTCGCGCAAAGATACGATGATCAGCCGTAGAAAGTGCGCAAAATTTGCGGCGCGGTATGGTCAGTAAATCACGAAATCGCCCTTTTGCCCCTTGAAAAGACGATCGGCGCGGGTAGCGCAAATTGGCAGTTTGCGCCCTTTCTTCAATCGCTAACTGATCGGGTCGTCGCGCCAATCATCCATCGGCCTTAGTTGCTCCGCATGGTAATGATTCGGAAGCCGCGCAAACTGCCAGTTTGCGCTACCCGCGCCGACGCAGTGAAAAACTTCCGAGATTCGGGTGAATAACAGCCATTTCGTGATTTACTGATCGTATCGGAGCCTTCCTTCCCCTACATCCAATTGAAATTCGCTCGAATGAATTAAGCGCTGAGGATAATCGGAGTCGTCAAGCAAGGGAGGCGATTCATCCAAACGCGTTGTCCGCTCCCGGTATTCATGAATCCCAGAAGCGGCCCCGCCAATCCTCCGAAAGAGAAGAGAAAGACTGAGAGCATCACTGTTATATGCCCGGCGGCGCGAAGATCTGGATTCCGCAAGGCGCCGACGGGGTCAGTACCGCGAGCGGTAGCGAGCGGCCGTTGGCAAAGTCTCCGCTCGCTACCGCTCGCGGTACTGATCAGAATGCGGGTTCAGCGCGCCGCCGTACGCGTATCCTGAGCCGCAAGCGCCAGCTCGCGCATCTTCTCCGACACAGGGAAGCTTGCGCCACCGTAATTCGAGAGAACCACTGCGGCGTACCCGCTGTTCAGGAACATATCCAGGTTCGAGCTGATACCTTCGAAGCCGCCGCCGTGGCCGGCGATTTGATTTTCTCGGTCAATCTGGAACCCATAACCGTAATCCGGGGATTTCAACTCAGGCTTTGGCGAAAGCAACAGTTTGACGTATTCCGCCCCGACCAGTTTGTTCGACCTGAGCGCGACGTCGAACTTCATCAGGTCTTCGACTGTCGAATAGCCGCCGCCAGCCGCGCCGCCGCGAATCACGTGCGAGAAGATGTTGTTGCGGAACCGCACGCCGTCATCGGAATAATCCTTCTCGTAGCCGACCGCAAGGTTGGGATTGACCCGATCCAGATCGTAGCAGTCGCTGTTGATCATCCCCGCAGGCTTATAGATATTTTCACGTATGTAATCGTAGTAGCTCTGGCCCGTGGCCTTTTCGATCACCGCGCCGAGCACAAGCATTCCCGTGTTGCTGTAACGCCAGGACGTTCCCGGTTCGAAGGCCAGCTTCTCGTCTTTCGCCAGCTCCATGAAATCGTTGGTCGTGCGAAAACGCGCGCGCGAGGATTCCATAAACATCTTGTTGAAGTAGCTGCCAAGACCCGCGGTATGGCAAAGCAGGTGTTTGATCTTGATCTTCTCAGCCGCTTCTTTGCTCGGAAATTCGGGGAGGAACTTGGCGAGCGGGTCGTCGAACGAGAGCTTGCCGCGTTCGACCAGTTGCGCGATGGCGACTGACGTGAACATCTTGTTCATCGAGCCGAGATTGAATTTGGTGTCGACGCGGTTCGGGGCGTTGAAATCCTTGTTCGCCATGCCGAACGCCTTCTTGTAGATCACCTTCCCGTCCTTCGCCAGTAACGCCGCGCCCGAGAAGACGTCGGCCTCGGCGAGCTTGCTGATAAAAGCGTCCAGCTCGCGAGCCACCTGCTCCTCGGTCAGCTTGACCGCGGGTTTGGCGTCAGCGGGCGGTTTTACGGGCCTCAATCCAAGGTTGGAGATCCGGTGAGGCGATTCCGGCTCGACGCGAACGAACAGCCCTTTGAATCCGCCTGTCAGCTTGTTCTTCAACACGACGGTCGCTTCCCCTGGCTTCTCTTCCTGAACGCGCTGGAATTCGACCCCGCGAGTCTGGTCATGAACCCAGGCGATGAAATTCAGGTGGTCATCCATGGGTATGTTGAGGAACCCTGGCGCGTAATTTTCCTGAACATATTTCCTCGCTTCAGCGAGCTTGCCCGCATTGATGACCTGCGCCAGTTCCTTGGCGCGCCGAACAGCAGGGTTGTCAGCGCTGGCCGAAGAAGCCTGCGGTTGCTGCGCGGACGATGTGGACACGCTCGGGCCTATTAATAAAGCCAGCGATAATGCGAAAAGTAATCTCTTCATAGATCCTCTCTTGTTTCTTATCGAATTGGTTGTCGAGTTTCCTGATGGCGACGCTCGTCGCCAAAGATTACGCCTCTGGCCGGCATTTGTTTGATGGATTATAGTGATGGCTGGTATTCACATTATGAATCTGCAAACGGTGGACTTGAATCTGCTGGTCGTCTTCGAGGCGCTGATGGAAGAACGCGGCGTGACCCGGGCGGCAAACCGCGTCGGGCTGAGCCAGCCAGCGATGAGCAACGCCCTGGCGAGGCTGCGCCGCACCTTCGACGACCCGCTGTTTGTGCGAACGCCCGAAGGCATGTCTCCGACACCGGCTGCGCAATCGCTGATCGGGCCAGTGCGGTCGGCGCTGGCGCAGTTGCGCGACATCTTCGAAGAGAAGCCGGCCTTCGCCCCTTCGGCCTCCGAAAGGCTCTTTCACCTGCTGACCAACGATTACGTCGAACTGACACTGCTGCCGCCTCTGTTCAAAGCCATTCGTGAGCAGGCCGGCGGCGTCTCCCTTCGCGTTCAGCGTTCGCCGAGCGTCTTCGAGCCGCCGTCCGCCAACTCGCTGGCCGAATCGTTCGATCTCGCCATAGGCTTCTTCCCCGACGCGCTGACGCTCGACGCCAGAGTGAGGTCCGAGTTGCTCTGGGAAGACAAAAACGTCTGCATAGCCCGCGCTGGACACCCGAAGATTCGCGGGAGAATCTCACTGCGCCAGTACACCGAAGTGGAACACGTCGCGGTCTTTTACAAAAAACAGGGATTGGGAGTGATTGACACGCTGCTCGCTCAACGAGCGCTGTCGCGCCGGACGGCCGTAGTGGTTCCGCACTTCAACACCGTCCCCTTCATCGTCTCCGCCAGCGACTTCATCGCCACTGTGCCGGAACGCCTCGCACAAATGTTCTGCAAGCAGTTGAAACTGCAATCACTGCGGGCGCCGATTGAAATCCCGCCGTTGCGGTTGACACTGCTGTGGCACGAGCGATTCCACGCCGACCCGGCGCATCGCTGGATGCGCGAGTTAATCGCGAGAACGGTCGGAAAGATTGCTGAAGATTCCCGATGAAACAACCCGGGCGGAGGCCGACTCTTTCCGCCATCTCGCCAGACTCATTGCTCTACAATTTCTTGCAAATCGGATCTGAGAGTGGAACCCAAAGTGGAGTTCTGCAGCCATTCAGCGGCCCCGGACGGGGACTTGAGGCGCCACACAGTCAAAACAACTCCGGCGGCCTTGGCGTAATCACTCAGGCTGGCGAAGGGCAGCGCGCCTAGCCATTCCATCGCCGCAGCGGGTGGGCCGACCTCCGCCAGCCGCCTGGCAGTCAGAGTGACGGATCTCCAGAGTATTTCCTCCCTGGTCATTTCTCTTTCTTCGATGGCGCGCCGTTTTTCCGCCATAACCGAGGCTTTCACCTCGGCCTCGGCTCTGATCCAGTCGTTCAAGTCATCGCCATCACACCTGCCGCGCTCCTCGTAAAGTTCATAAGCCCGCCGCGCGATCATTTCGCGCAAATCAGACTGTCCGTCGTTGCAATCGACTTCGCTCGACTGCAGCTTGAGTCCCGGGTTTTTGCTTATGATGGGGTCGAGGATCAGCCGCGACATCCGAGGATTAAAAACAAGGCAGGGCGGCGCGGCGGCCTCAATCAACGCCATTTCCATCACGGGGTCGAGGCTTCTCAGATAGGCTTCCAATACGCGTATCACCTGGTCTTTTTTGAGTTGCGAGACGAGGAGGGGGATGGCGGCGCGAATGTCCTCAGGCTCAGTGAGGGTATTGGCCCAGGCAAGGGCGGCGTCAGCATCCTGTCGGACCCAGCGGCGGGCCAGTTCCGAGATGGGCCTGGATCGCTGGCGTGTGTCGAGGCCTGAGTTTGCGATTAACTCCGCCACCTGCCGGCCCTGTGCGCCTATCTGCACCAGTCCGCGCATCATAGCTACCAGGGTGAACGCGTATGTATCCGCGCCCTTCAGTTCGGTCAAAACCTGCAACGCCGCCTGAGGGTTCCGATGCGCGAGGTTGTAACCGACTTGAGAGTAAAACACGGCCTTGTCGGCGCCGCTAAGGTTTTGCCGCGCCCAATCGGCGGAGGACTCAGGATCGGGCCACCCCTTCGCCAGCGCCTTGAGATGAGAGACGCGTTCGGCGAGATGAGCCATGGCGAGAATACGGTTCGCCAGCGAATGGGGGTCCGTGGCGGCTTCCGCGAGGTCAAGCGCCTTGGCCTTCCCGGGCCCCTCGGGCAACATCCCATCCAGCGCCTTGCGGTTCAGATTCGGCATAGTCTTCCGCGCAGCGTCGAGGAAAAGCTGAAGAATGTCTACGCCGATCATGTCTGGCCACGAGATTGAGGCGGCCCAGGCCAGAGCCTCCTGCGGTTGATGGACGACCCAAAGTTCGATGACGCGAAAGGTGAATATTTTCGGGTTGAATCCCTGGAGCTTGCGGGTTTCGTCCTCGGACAGGTGAATTCCATACTCCTTGCCGAGAATCTCCTGTACTTTCAGCGTATCGGTCATCAGGGCGAGTTGACATATGCGCTGGCGCCACATCATCAGTTTCTCGTCCGTCACACTCTTCGACTCCTTTGGAATGATTCTGTCTTTTCGCCCAGTATATCAAAACACCGAACCGGAAGTCGGAGCCATTATTTGTGTTCCATCGTGGCGCCTTCGTGGATGAATCGCTCACTGCTTCTGCGCGACTGATTTCTTCGGCGGGCTCTGCCAGATCACGTTGACGATCATCCATTTGCCGTCGAATTTCGCCAGGTGCATGTAATCAACGCCCCAATCGGCCACCAGTTTCACCGAAGCAGTCTGATCCAGCAGGTCTAAAATCGTAACCTCTTTCGGCGCGTCCTTCCGCAGTTTGCCTTCCTTATTGAAGTTTTTGGCGACCTCGACCAGCCGCTCGAAGGTCATCGCTGAGCCGGGACGATAGGCGTCGTCCGCAGGCGGGCGATAGAATCCTAGTTTGGCGAGTTTTGGATGCACGCTGCGTTCGATGCGCGAGGGCTCGACGTTGTATATGCCCTCGACGTAATCGAGCGCCGCTTGCCGCACAGCCTCGCGGTCGGCGTCCGTTTGGGCCTGCGCCGAACAGAACGGCAGCAGTGACAACGTGACGAGAGCCAGGAAAAACGATCTTTTCATACTAAACCTCCGTTGAATTGAATTGTTATGATCAGGCGCGCGGCTTATTCACACCGCAGCGCCGTCATCGGGTCCACTTTTGTCGCCCGCCGCGCGGGCAGATAGCAGGACAGCATCGCCACCCCCATCAGCAACAGGGCGATCAGCGCAAACGTGACTGGGTCCGTCGCGCTTACGTCGAACAACAGCTTCGACATCAACCGCGTCAACGCGAAGGCCGCCAGCAACCCGATCGCCATCCCCAGCAAAGCCAGTTTCAATCCCGCGCCGACCACCAGGCGCAGCACGGCGCCGGATTGCGCGCCCAATGCCATCCGCACGCCGATCTCATGCGTGCGCTGCGTCACGGCATAAGACATTACGCCGTAGATGCCGACCGCGGCAAGTAGCAACGCGACCGCCCCGAGAGCGCCGAGCAGCAAAGTGTAGGCGCGAGGCTCAGCGACCGCATCTGACATCAGTTGATCCATCGTCTTGATTTGCGAAACGGGCAGGCCGCGATCCAGCGCCCAGACTTCATTGCGCACGGCGTTTACGAGGCCGAGCGGGTCGCCGCCGGCCTTCACCGCCAGGAACATCGAGCGCCACCAGAGATTTTGCTGAAACGATGTATAGAGCGCCGGCTGGGGGGGGTCGTTCAAACCGCTGTACTTCACATCCGCCACGACTCCGACAATCGTCAACCACGGGCCATTCGGGCTGTAGTCGCCGGTCTGCAACCGCTTGCCTACCGGGTCTTGCTGCGGGAAAAACTGCCTGGCCAGTGTCTCATTGATGATGACGACCTGCGGCGCGCCGGCGTCGTCCGCGTCGGTGAATGCCCGACCCGCAAGCTGCCGAATGCCTAGCGTGCGGAAGTAATCTGGGCTGACCAGCACTTGTTCGGCGAGAGGCAGCGACTGGCCCGGCGGGGGCGCTGGACCTTCGAGCGCAAAAGGATTGCGCATTATCAGCAGGTTCGGCGGCAGCGCCATCGAGACCGACGCGGATTCCACGCCGGGCAGCGCCTGCACGCGCTGCAACAGTTGTCGCTGAAACGCGCCGACCCTGGCGGCTTCGCGGTAGCTGCTCTGAGGCAGGATGATCTCGGCCGTCAGCACGCGGTCAGGCGCGAAACCGGGATTGACACGTTGCAGTCGCAGAAAACTGCGAATCATCAGCCCCGCGCCGACCAACAGCAGCAGGGCCAGCGCGAACTCCGACACGATAAACAAACTGCGCAATCGGTTTCGTCTAGAGCCATCGGCGCCGCTGCGCCCGCCTTCTTTAAGCGTGGTGTTTAAATCCACTTGCGAGCTTTGCAGCGCGGGCGCCAGGCCGAAGACCAGGCCACTGAAGCAGGTCATCAACAGCGTAAATCCGAGGACGCGCATGTCTACGCTGATTTCGTCGAAGCGCGGCAGATTTTCAGGACTCAGAGCCACGATCAGATCAACGCCCCATTGGGCCAGCAGCCAACCGAGCGTGGCGCCGAGCAATGCCAACAGCCCGCACTCGGTCAGCGCCTGCCGGATCAAGCGCAAACGGCCGGCGCCGAGCGCCGAGCGGACGGCTATCTCTCGTTCCCGCTCAGTCGCGCGCGCCAGCAGCAGGTTGGCCACGTTGACGGAAGCGATGAGCAAGACAAAGAAGACTGCGCCCAGGAGAACGGACAAACTCAACTGCGCATCGCCGACAATGGCGCGTTTGAACGGTTCCGCCCGGGCGACCTTGGGCGTGCTCTTGGGATACTGCTGTTGAATCTGGTTGGCAATCGCGTTCACTTCGGCCTGCGCCTGCTCGGGGCTCACGCCCGGTTTCAACCGGCCGATGACGCGCAAGGAATAAGGCGGGCGGACGCGCGGCGGGGGGAGTTGCAGCGCCGTCCACAACTCAGCGGGGCCAAAGGCGGTGAAGCGAAAACCCGACGCCATCACGCCGATGACGGTGTAGCTTTCATTGTTGAGCATAACGGTTTGGCCGACGGCGTCCGGATTTGAAGACAGATGCTTTTCCCAGAAGCCGTGGCTGACGACGACCGCGCGTGGGCTGCCCGGTTTGTCTTCGCCGGCCAGGAACGTCCTGCCGCGCTGCGGCCTGGCGCCGAGCATGTCGAAGAATTCCGCCGTCACGACCGCGCCGACCACTTGCTCGGGCGCGCCGACGCCCGTCAGGCTGAAGCTATTGCCGGCCGAGATGGCGGCGATTTTCTCGAAGCTCTGATTGCGTTCCCGCAGCGCCTGAAAATCGGCGTTTCCGTATCCGCCCCTGGCGCTTGCCGTCTCCGGGTTGTTGAGAAATATCTGCATCAGCCGCTCGCTCTCCGAATAGGGGAGCGGGCGCAACAGCACCGCGTTGACGACGCTGAAAATCGCCGTGTTCGCGCCGATCCCGAGCGCTAGCGTCAAGACAGCAATCAATGTAAAGCCGGGTTTCTTCAACAACATTCGCGCGCCGTAGCGCAGGTCTTGCAGTAAGGATTGCATCATTCCTCCAGGGAAAGATGTCAGATACCAGATATCAGATGTCAGTAGAAGAATGACGCTATGGTCCCCTCACTGACATCTGACATCTGACATCTGACATCTATTCGCGCCTGACATCTATTCGCATCTGGCTCAAATAATCAAAATTCGCGCCACACTTGGAACGTCGCTAAGGGCTTTGTTTTCTTGCTCGCCGCCCTCGCACAAATCCGAGATTTATTGAATGGATGTCCGTTTATGGGATTGCGATTTCCCGGAAGTGGAATTGAAAGCTTGGGGTTAGCGGATGAGAAAAGAGAAAAGACAGAAAAATAGCGGACAGAAAAATGGAAATGGCGTGCAGGACGATTTCTATTTTTCTGTCCGCTATTTTTCTGTTGACTAAGGCTTCAGCTTGCTCACACGCGCGGCGCTGTTATTTCTTCGCCTGCTTTCGCGGATCGTCATTCGGGTTGACGTAGTTGATTACGAACGGCCCGACGGCATGCACCTGAACCACGGTCTGGCCTTTGGCGACGGCGAAATGTCGCGTCCCTTTGGGCATTCGGACGAATGATCCCGCGGGCATCGCGTGCGCCGCCGCCTCATCGAACTTTTCGCCGACCCCCATCACGAAGCTTCCCTCCAACACCGTCACGTTTTCGTCTGTCGGATGCCAATGCGGCATGATCTTGTAGCCGTCCGGCGCCTTGAGGCGGATGGTGAACGGCTCCG
This sequence comes from Blastocatellia bacterium, assembly GCA_035275805.1. Classification (GTDB taxonomy): domain Bacteria; phylum Acidobacteriota; class Blastocatellia; order RBC074; family RBC074; genus JAJVID01. The sequence goes on along the minus strand of DATEMG010000683.1, from coordinate 2,149 downwards.
CTTTCGACGGATCACCGGATAGAACCGCGATCTGCGCGCCCGATGGGAGGGACGGCGGGGCCGGTCCCCATTTGACGTCATTCGGTGTAATCATTGTGTGAGATTGTTCGGCTTTCCCGGTTGCGGCTTGAGATTTCTTCGCCTTGTCTTTACCGCCTTGAGCCAGGCCGAGCGAGACCGCAGCCAATAAGACAAGAACGACAATACCAATCTGATACTTTTTCATGTCCATTTTCCTTTCTGAGATTTTGCCTTTTGCGTCGGGTGTAATCGGGATTGGCGGAATGATATACGCCTTGCTCAGCCTCTTGTCCAGTAAGGCCGGAAACGCCATTAAAGACCTCGCAACGCTCTTGCCGTCGCGGGGTCGGCAGGAAAAAAGGATTCGAGCGCAAGCTCCGACAGGGTGACGTCAACAGGCGTCCCGAAAATCGTCGTCGTGCTGATGAACGAGAGGACGCCATGCTCCGTAACGAACCGGAAAGGCACGGCCACGCCAGCGTACTCTCCGGCGTCGACGTTCCCCACATCCGGGCCTTCGTCAGGCGCAGGATAACTACAGAGCTCGTTCAGCAATTCTTCGAGAATCGGGTCGGCGGTCACTTCGATCTGGCGTCGCAGGCGCGCGAGCAAATGCGAACGCCACTGGGCGAGATTGGCGATCCGAGGCGCAAGCCCCGCCGGATGCAGGCTGAGCCGGAGCGCGTTGACCGGCGGACGCAACAGCGACGGTTCGACCCCGGCCAGCAAGGGCGGGACCGCGTTGTTGGAGGCGATGAGCGTCCAGTGGCGGTCGATTGCGAGCGCCGGGTATGGCTCATGCCCTGCGAGCACCAGGTCGACGGCCTTGCGCGCGGACAGAAGCGCCGGGTCATCAAGCGGCCGTTCGGGGAAAGCCGGCGCATACCCGGCGGAAATCAATAGGGCGTTGCGCTCGCGCAAAGGCACATCGAGGTATTCGGCGAGCCGCAGGACCATTTCACGGCTCGGCTGCGAACGGCCCGTTTCGAGAAAGCTCAAATGTCTGGTAGAGATCTCGGCCTCGCAGGCAAGATCGAGTTGGCTCAGTCGCCGCCGCTCCCGCCATTTGCGCAGAAGACTTCCCACCGGTTGAGTTTGAAGGCCAGTCATCACGATTCAACAATAGCACAGGCCCAAATCGCTCTCCATTACCTCCGAGGTAATTGATTCACCGACGACGACGGCGGAATATGCGCGCAGGCAAGGCGAACGGCCAATTGGTCGAAGTCGCCGAAGGCCGGGATCACAACATTCACCAACGGAGGCTGCAATGAGCAATTTTACCGACCTGGTTGATCGTTACATCGCCATCTGGAGTCAACTACTCCATCTAAGCGCGAGGACGCGTTGTAGATGGAGCTTGCGGTTTCAGGTTTCGTACTTGACGCTTCTTTTCAGAAGAACGAACCGCTTCGGGCCGGTTGACTTCCTTCCACGGATATTCGCAGAAGTAGCGGCCCATCGCCACTAGGTCATGCCTTTTGGCGATTGATTTCGCTCCATTCAGATCGGCGTTGATCTGATAGCCGCAATCGCGGCATTCGAATTTCGATTGATTCGGACGGACACCCAGATGCAAACATCTAGAACAGGTCTGAGACGTGTACCGGGGGGCGATATATACGACTTCCACTCCTGCGCCGGCCGCCTTGTAGCGGATCATCCATTGCAGTTGGGCAAAACTCCATTCGTGAACGCATTTCGCCTTGCCGGTCTCGCGAATCCCGTTGAGGTCTTCAAGGACGATCCGTTGATTGTTCGCTTTCGCGGTAGCCACGATTTGTTTGCTGACGCAGTGATTGGTGTCCGCGACAAAACGCCTCTCACGGCCAGAGACACGCTTGAGCGCTCGTTTGGCGCTCTTACTGCCGTTGGCCTGAAGAGATCGTCTCGTCCTTTTGTAGCAGGCTTTTTTGTGGCGGATATTCTTCGCCGTGTGGAATTTATTGTCAGATGTGACCGCCACGCGGCTGAAGCCGAGATCGACGCCCAGACTGCCCTGTGGCTGTTTAATTTCCAGCGCCGGGATCGTGATCGAGATATGCAAGTAGAAGTTCCCCTTGCGATAGACCAATTCGGCGGAGCCGAGTTTGCCCTGGCAAAGTTGTTTGCGCATCCTGGCAGACAT
>DATEMG010000682.1:0-6683 GCA_035275805.1 Blastocatellia bacterium | reverse complement strand
GGGAGTGGGGAATGGGGAGTGGGGAAAAAGATGCCATTTCCTATCGCCACTCCCTACTCCCCACTCCCCACTCCCCATTCGCTTCTTACCCTTTATTGGCGATTTAGACTTTCTGCTCTTTCCACGTCCCCCGTCTGAAGGCAAGCATCGCCATCACGGCCAGGATCGATTCCGCAATGGTGATCGCCAGGAAGACACCCCCCGTTTGCAATCCGGTCCATCTCGCCAGCGTGTAAGCCAGCGGGATTTGGATCGCCCAGAAGCAGATCAGGTTAATTACCGTGGGCGTGTAGGTGTCGCCCGCGCCGTTGAACGCCGCCGCGATCACCATTCCGTAGCCGTAGAACGTGTAGCCGTAGCTGATGTACCGCAGCGCATTGACTCCATATGGGATTACCGTCTGATCATCCGTGAAGATGCGAATCAGTTGCTCAGGGAAGACGACGAAAATGATGGCTACCACGGTGAGAAAGACCGCGTTGCTGTGCCCGGCCAGCCAGACCGATTTCTCGGCGCGTTCGGGTTTTCGCGCGCCCAGGTTCTGTCCGACGAGCGTCGCCGCCGCGTTACTCATTCCCCATGACGGAAGGATGGTAACTATGATGATGCGGACGGCGATCGTGTAACCGGCCTGCGCCGCCGCCCCGAACAGTCCGACGATGCTCATCAATCCCATCCAGGCTGCGGTCGCCACCAGGAACTGGAACATTCCACCGAGCGAGATGCGCAGCAGACTTTTCATCAGGCCGAAATCCGGCAACAGGCGGTTGAACTTGACGGGCACGCGGCCCCCGCCGCCCGAGAGTTGGGCGAATTGATATATTACAGCGCATCCGCGACCGATGGTCGTGGCGATAGCCGATCCGGTCACGCCCAGTTCGGGAAACGGCCCAAGACCGAAGATCAGGCAAGGATCGAGTACGAGGTTGATCAGGTTGCCGATCCACAAAGCACGCATCGCGATCGCGGCGTCGCCCGCGCCGCGAAAGATCGCGTTGATCAGAAACAGCAGCATGATCACCACGTTCGCGCCGAAGATGATGGCCATATAACCGTCGCCCGCCGCGCTCACGCCCGCCTCGGCGTTCATCAACCGAAACAACTGTTTGCTGAAGAGCGCGCCGACGACGGCGATGGGAATCGAAATCATAATGCCCATCAGAATTGATTGCTCGGCGACTCGGGCCGCGCCTTCGGGGTCTTTCTCCCCGATGCGTCGCGCGACCATCGCCGTCGTCCCCATACTCAATCCGATCGCGACTGTGAATACTATGGTTAATAACGATTCGGTGACGCCGACCGCCGCCGCCTGCTCCTTGCCCAGATGCGCCACCCAGTAGACGTTGACGATGCCGAAGAGCGACTCCATCATCATCTCGAGCACCATCGGAACGGAAAGCAGGAAGATCGCGCGGCCAATGCCGCCCTCGGTGAAATTTTGCTCCGACCCACGCACCGCCTCCCGCAACGTTGCCCAGAATCCCGAGGACCTGCTCGGCTCGGCCGCCGTCGCCGCTCCGACAGCTTCAATCGGTTCTTGCATACTCCCTCCAATCCACAAATTAATAGGCGGGCAAAGCCCGCCGCAGTTTAACCTTCCATTTTGTTTATAGTTATTATTTGCCATTGGAAGAGATTGGCTCAGGCAATGACAAACGATGAATGTAATATGGGATATAGAAAATAAAAAGCCCCCTCATTGTTTTTTTCCACCTGTGCGGACGATCCCCGAGTCAGTACAGTTCGCGGAGCTAACTCGGAGTCGCGGATGGAAATCCCTGTGTCTCCATCACCCGCCGGGCCTGGGCGAAGTGGCGTCGCTCATGAGCCACGACGAGCCGAAACGCGTCGAGGAGGCTGTAAACCACCACGCCCGCGAAAGGCGACGTAATGATTATCTCCGAGGGGCCTCTGCCCTCCAGCGACTTCATCTTTGCCAGCGTCTCGCGCTGATGGGCGATAAAGCGTTCGACAATTTGAGGATCAATCGAGCTTGACGAAGGTCGCGCGGCCCCAGGGGCTTTGAACTTTCGCTGAGAATCCGGCGAAACCGCATTGATCATCACACGGCCGAAGAAGGTGGGAAGAAACGGCATGCTATGCAAGAACGTCTTTCTATATTCGCCTTTCAGTATCCGATCGAAGACCGGGTAGTACTCACTATTGGCCGAGATCAGATGGTCTAGGCATTGCGCAACGCTCCACGAATCGGCGGCGGGCTTCCAGTTGAGCTGCTCCGAGTTCAAATGACCGAAGAAAGTCTTTGCGTCGCCGGCGACGGCTTCAGCCTCGGCGTAGATCTGTTGGAGTGTGAGGTTTCGATAGTCCATGGTGATCCTTATCTGCGCCGCGGGCGATGGCGAGCGGCGCTTTACTTGCCCGCCGCTTCCGAGGGCAAATGGTCTTCTCCCGCGGCCGTGTCTCTCCGTCCCCACACGTCCTTCAACGCGAGGAACCGACGCTCCACCAGGCGCCACACCGCTACAGCGGCTGCCGTAGACGCCAAAAGATTGCCGGCGATATAGGCGACGAGGCGCAAGGGACGCGTCATGCGAGAGCCGTCCACCACCCAGGCAGTCAGCCACAACTTACCGAGCAAGTGAATCGGCCAATGCAAAACATATATGCCATAGCTGTACTTCCCGAAGAAGCGCAGCCAACCGGACTCGACCACCCGGCGCAACCAGACGTTGGATTTCCATGGATCCACAACCGATAAGATAAAGAACCCGAACAATAGCGCAAGGGCCGAATACCCAGCCGTCTGCAACAGCGGCGAATCCGACGGGAGACCATGATCGACAACCACTATAAGCAGGAGGACGGCGCCCAATGGAACGGCGCTCCGGCGCAGCCAGCGCGCCACCAGTTCGTACCAGGACGGGTCGCGCATCGCGACGGCGATCGCGGCCCCGCACGCAAGAGCATCCCATCGTGCGATCGTGAAAGTGTAGCTCCATCCTACCGGCGCATGACATATTACCGCTGCGACGCGGAACAGTAATGCCGAGACGACGAGCGCGCCGCACGTGTGGATGAGGCGATTTGTTGAGAGGGAGAACACCACTAGCGGCCAGATCAGGTAAAACTGCTCCTCCACTGCTAACGACCAGAAGTGCGAAAGTTCATACAATGAACCATACCAGTTTATCAGGTAAAACCAGTGCCATATCTGGACGCGCCGCGCATGTTCTTCCCAGACGCCCAGATCCATAATTTGGGGAAGCGCCAGAAAGGCGACGATGAGCGTCAGGTAATACAGCGGAAAGATTCGCAACACCCGGCGTACATAAAAGGAACGGAAGTAGTGTGAGTCGCCCTTCGTATCAAGCAGAATGCCGGTGATGAGGAAACCGGAGAGCACAAAAAACAGTTGAACCCCGACCCACCCTGCGCCAACTCCCACTCTGAGAACCTTGATAACAAAACTGTCCGCCGGTTCATCGAAGTAACCGACGTTGTGGAACAGGACGACCAGAATTGCGAGGCCGCGTACGCCGTCGAGACCATAGATGTGGCCGCGAAACGACTTCGCACGGAACGCGGCGCCGCTGGATTGAGACTGATCGTTCATCATTGCTTCGACCATTTTTGTAAATCGTTACTGTCACTCCTTCGCTCATTTGCCCGCCGCGTTCGGCGATCAGCCGCATGGCGGGACAGCGTTAGCGCATCGGAAGTCCATTTCCGTCCGCCTTAACGGTTATAACATCTACGATGCTCCACACTACGAGAATGAACGGAACGATCAGAGTACAGAAGAGCATCAAGAATAAGATCAGTTGCGTCGCTCCTACGTTGTTGCGCTTTGCGTAGAAGTTGTGGAGACCAAACCAACCGAACAGCAATCCAAGAATTATGTATACTTTTCTGCTCTTCGGAATAGCAACCACCACAGGCATGATTGGTTGTGGAACGTGACGCTGAACTGGTACTGGGTTCTCTCCTCTGCAATTCACGCAATATATGTACTGGTTCGGATTCTCGAAACCGCAGTAATAACAGAAGCGGGATGAACCGTCGGTCAAACTTTGCATAGTGGGAGTCTCCTACTGACTCTGGTGTTGTCTAGATTGGTCTCAACAATAGAGCCTGTTATTAACTTTTCCACTGTTTTTTCACCGGGCTAGCGTATCAACTGCGTCATTGATCATCGTGATAAGCTTTCTTGATGGAACGAAAAGCTTATCCAAGTGATCTCCCAGTCAGAGCGTAAACTATCGCTTCAAGAGCGTCTTCAGCTTTCTTGTGAATTTCCGAGATAAGCTGATCCTGAATCGGATGCTCGACGTATACCGCGTCGAGATCGGCTCGTCCCAATGCGCCTGCTTGCGCGCGGGCCGCAGTCATAAATTCATGCGTGGCGACCGGGACCGCCGCTATCCCAAGACTTTCTAGTTTCACCGTGTCGTGCAAACTGCACGTCGTGCATGACCCTCAATCCGCCAGGGCTTCGATCACCGCCGCGCATTCGGCTTTCACTAGTTGGTCGAGCGCCGCATCCGGCGCGGGCTTGGTGAAGGTCGGCTTCATCACGCGCACAATCTGCTCGACGCCGTAGCGGTCTTTGAGGGCCTTTTCCAAATGATCCAGAAAGAAGCTGCCGCCCCATTTGCTGATGTCGAGAAGGCCTATGGTTTTGCCCGCCAATGAATCGAGGCGCGGCGCGGGACGGCCCGCCGCCCGCGGAGTTTCATCGAGGGGGTTGACAAGTATTGTTTTCATTTCTATTCCTCCGAAAAACAGTTCGTAGTCCCGCCTTTAGGCGGAGGCGGTTGGCGTCACGGAATCGATCTACATCAAACGGTTCCGCCTAAAGGCGGGACTTCGAACTGTTTCAATCAACCGGGTAACACACCATCTGGCTGCCGCGCGGCCCCGTCGCCCAACTGCCGATCACCGCCGAAAATTTTCCCGCGGTTCCGCCCGCCACGACGATCTTGATCTGATCAGGCCGCGCGAACTTGCGGTAACACTCTTCGCCATTGATCGTCGCGCGCTCGTAAAGTTGTGTGAGACGAGTTCCCTCGCCGCCATCATCTTCATATTCCTTGACCGGAATGCCCGTATTTTCGAACAGAAACTCGCGGATGGAATCTTTGGTGAATCCGCTGCGATCGAGCGTCTTCACATGTTCGGGGCAAAGCGCGACTATCGCCTCCCATGCGAAACAAAAGCGGTAGGAAAAGACCGTTGCCAAAGCGCGGCAGACGGCCTTCAAGATCGCGCGGCCTTCGCGCGCGTTATGTTCGCTGACGCCATGCGGCGGTTCGGCGGCGAAGAGCGTCACCGCGCTCTGCCCGCGGTCAAAGCCGAACTCGGTGTGGAGCGGCGCCCACGGATTCTCTTCTTCGTTCTCGGCGATGCAGTAAGAGAATTTGCCGGGATTGCCGAGCGTGGACATGTCCAGTTCGCCGGGCCGCGCCCCGCCGATATTGGTCAAGATCAATTGGAAGGCGCGTCCGAGCGTCGAATTCGCCCGCGCGACGTTGCTGAAGACATTGCTCCCGCAGGCGAAACCGAGTTCGCGGCGAACGGGGCCGTTGACGACGATTAGTGGCGCGGCGAAATGGGTAGTCGCCTGTACGCCGTGAAGGTTGAACCGCTCGTCGCATGCCGCGCGGATCAGCGGTATCAACACCCGCATCATTTCGGGCCTGCATCCCGCCATTACCGCATTGGCCGCGATCTTCTCCACCGTGGCCATCCCGTAATTCGGCGGCACTCGCGCGATAATTTGATCGGGCGAAAACCTTTCAGGAAATGGGGTCGCGGCTAGCATTCGATCCACACGCTCCTCAGTCGGAGGGATCACGGGCAGCGGATCGGCGAAGCCCGCCTCGTAGCAAAACTCGTAAGGATCGACGTCCTCATCGAGCGTGACGCGCGACGCGCGCGGGCCGCGTTCGACGTAAAGATTCACGGACGCCGCCTGGCCGCCTTCAGCCCCCAGTTCCTGACAAGGCTCCAGATGGCGCGAGACGCAACCCGGCTTTGTCTCGGGCGCGCCGTCGCGCCTGCCCGCAAGCTCGAAAGGCTCGGCGCCGACTGAGTTGAGCATGTCCGCCGCGATCGCGTTCAACTCGGCCTTGTCGAAAGCGATCGACGTTCGCGCGATCTTTCCGGAGGCGTCAATCAGAAAAAGCGTAGGCACGGCCTGCGGATCATACTCGCGCGATGCGCTCAGGTCGCGGTCCAACACAACGGTGAATTTGACAGGCGCCCGTTCTACCAACTCACGAGTCGCGGCTTCGCCGTCCTGAGAGATTCCGATGACATCCGCCTTGCCATCGAGGGCCTGCGCAAGCCGGTTAATGTAAGGAATCGTCAATTGGCAGGTCGGGCAATCGGTCTCGAAGAAGACGAGCAACGCCGGCTTATTCAGCCCTAACTGACAAATCTCGCCGTCGAGTTCAGACAATGAAAATGAAGGAGCTTGACTCCCCGGCCTCAACATAAATCATCCCGCCTTTCGCCTTGGCCCGGGCCTGCGTTATATCTCCGGGAAAATAGTGGCGCGGACTAATGGTCTTTGAAAATTACTGGCGCTAACGGATTTTGTGGCGGTGAGCCCCGGAGGGGCGAAATGTTTATAGCAACGTGGGCGAGTTTGGTTTTAGCTCCGTCAGGAGCGACATCCACTCCGGCAGATGTCGCTCCTGACGGAGCTTGGGCGGATTATT